>DAIUEK010000117.1:0-6456 GCA_036845165.1 Vicinamibacterales bacterium
CCTCAGTGAGTTTCGATGGGACGGGAAGCCGACATCGGTTCTTGCCACACCCGTCGAGGTCGACGGGCGCGGCCTGTCGGTGAAGACCTTCGTAAACGAGTTCTGGACCAGTCGTCAACGAGCGGCGCATTCTCTCCACGAGGTTTCGTATCGCGCCTGCTTCAAGCCGCAGCTTCCCCGTTTTTTTGTCGAGCGCCTCACCCGACCGGGAGATGTCGTTTACGACCCCTTCATGGGACGGGGGACGACGTTGCTGGAATCAGCGTTGCTAGCCAGAGTGCCAGTCGGTTGCGATATCAACCCGCTCAGCAAGGTTCTCGTCGAACCTCGGTTACAGCCACCTTCAATCGACGCAGTGCGAGAACGACTCTCGAGAATTGATTGGAGAGCAAATGCGGAGTTGCCCGAGAACCTGCTGACGTTCTACCACCAGGAGACCCTTCGCGAAATATGCGCGCTGAAGGCGTACTTGCTTCGAAGGCTTGAGAGCGGACTGCTCGATGCTGTTGACGGATGGATTCGGATGGTGGCCGTCAACCGACTGACTGGCCATTCGCCAGGGTTCTTTTCGGTTTACACGCTTCCTCCCAATCAAGCCGTATCCGTAGTTGCACAGCAGAAAATCAACGCCGACCGGAATCAGGTTCCTCCTCGTCGCAGCGTGCCAAAGCTCATACTTGGGAAGTCGCGCTCGCTGTTGACTGATTTTGACGAGTTGACGAGACGGGTTCTCACGAGCGTTGCCGGTCGGTATCGACTCCTAACCGAACCGGCCGCAACAACGCCGGATATCGAATCGTCATCAGTTGATTTGGTGGTCACATCCCCACCATTCCTCAATGTCGTCGATTACGCGGGCGACAACTGGCTTCGTTGTTGGTTCTGTGGCATCGACCCGACTGATGTGAAGCTGACAGTTCCAAAGAAGATTCGGGATTGGCGAGAAGCGATGACGGCGGTGTTCTCGGAGCTGGCTCGGGTCTTGAGGTCTGGCGGGCACGTGGCGTTCGAGGTAGGTGAGGTTCGGGGTGGCCGCGTTCGATTGGAGGAGCACGTCATTCCGTGCGGTATTCACGCGGGACTTGACCCCCTTCTTGTGCTGATCAATTCGCAAGAGTTCACGAAGACGGCCGCCTGCTGGGGTGTAGACAACAACCGCAAAGGAACCAACACGAACAGGATCGTGCTCTTCCGAAAACCCTGAGTTTCAGATCATTGAGATTGGTCAGCTCGTTTTGATCGAGACGTTACAGCCGAAGCGAATCATCTGCCCCTACGTGTCTGTGTTGGTCTGTGGCGGGTAGGACTGTGGCAGGCGTCGCGTTCTACATCTCGGGCCATGGCTTCGGCCATGCCTCGCGCCAGATCGCGATCATCAACGCGCTCGCCGCCAGGCGGCCCGACATCGCCGTGATCCTCCGCACGCCGGTGGCGCGCTGGCTGCTGGATCGGACCGTCACCGCGCCCTTCGTCCTCGACGACCGCCCGTGCGACACCGGCGTCGTCCAGATCGACAGCCTCAGGCTGGATGCCGCGGCGACGATCACGCGGGCGCGCGAGTTCCATGAGACGCTCGACGAGCGCGCCGAAGTCGAGGCGCGTCTCCTCCGTCACCAGGATGTGCGGTTCGTGGTGTCCGACGCTCCGCCGCTCGGCTGCGCCGCGGCGGCTCTGGCGGGGATTCCCTCGGTGGTCGTCACGAATTTCACCTGGGACTGGATCTACGCGGAGTACGCCGAGTATCTCGATTCGGCCCCCGACCTCATTCCGGCCATCCAGGCGGCGTATCGCACGGCGGACGCCGCCTGGCGCCTCCCGATGCACGGGGGATTTGAGAGTTTCGCGACGATGGTCGACGTGCCGTTCGTGGCGCGCCACGCGTCTCATCGTCGCGACGACACGCGGTCCCGCCTTGGTCTGCCGCTCGACCGCAAACTCGCCCTGCCGTCCTTCGGCGGGTATGGCGTGCAGGGTCTTGACCTCGACGCCCTCGATTCCAGAAGCGAATGGGACGTCGTCCGCAACACGCGGGAATCCTGGCTGTATGACGCGGGCCTGCGGTACGAAGACCTCGTGGCCGCGGTGGACGTTGTCGTCACGAAGCCCGGTTACGGGATCGTCTCGGAGTGCATCGCGAACGACACGGCGCTCGTCTACTCGTCGCGTGGCCGCTTCGCGGAGTACCCTGTGCTCGTGCGGGAGATGCCGAAGTATCTGCGCTGCGCGTACATCGACAACGCGTCGCTCCTGGGGGGACGATGGTCAGCGGCGCTCGAGGCCGCGGTCAGCGCGCCGCCGCCCCCCGAACGTCCGCTGACCAACGGCGCGGACGTCATCGCGGATATGATCGCGTCGCTCGTCTTCCGGTAACTGTCACGGCCTGCGGCAAACCACGAAGATCACCAAGTCCTAGTGGCCTTGGTGGTCTTGGCGACCTTCGTGATAAGCGGTGGTCCGTGTACTCTGAGACGCGATCTGGAGATGCACATGTGTACTCGCCGCCGTTTCTTCTGGTCGTCCGCGGCCGCGCTCGTTGCCAGCCGAGTTCCGCGCGTCTTTGCGGACGAGGCGCAAAGGTCGGGCCCGGTGCCGCCGTCGATCGCCGCGCTGACCTCGATGAAGAGCCAGGCGCGCCCGATCACCGGTGACGAGCGCCGCGCGCGCGTCGAGAAGGCGCGACGGCTCATGGCGCGGCACCGAATCGACGCGATCCTGCTCGGCGGCGGCACCTCGCTCACCTACTTCACGGACATCCGGTGGGGCGGCGGCGAGCGGCTGTTCGCGTGCGTCATCCCCGCGAAGGGAGAGCCGTTCTTCGTCTCTCCCGCCTTCGAGGAGGATCGCGCGCGCGAACAGATTGCGCCCGGCCCGTTCGGCGGCGGCCGCGCGGACGTGCGCACCTGGAACGAAGACGAGAGCCCCTACGCCCTCGTCGCGAGCGGCCTGAAGGATCGCGGCGTCGGGGCCGGCACGCTCGGCGTCGAGGAGACGACCAAGTTCGTGTGGAGCGACAGCATCGCGCAGGCCGCGCCGCAGCTGAAGGTCGTCACCGCCACCCCCGTCGTCGCCGGCTGCCGGATGATCAAGGAACCCCACGAAATCGAGCTGATGCGCCTCGCGTCCCACGCGACGCTGAAGGTCTACGAGGCCGTCTACCGGGCGCTCGCGCCGGGCATGACGCAGAACACCGTGTCGGCGCTGATCGACCAGGCGTATCGCCAGGTGGGATTCCCGGGCGATGCCAGCGTGCAGGTCGGCGAATACACGGCGCTCCCCCACGGCTCGATCCAGCCGCAGACGATCCGCGAGGGCACGATCATCATGGTGGACGACGGGTGCACCGTCGAGGGGTACCAGTCGGATATCACGCGGACGTTCGTCCTGGGCAAGGCGACGGACAAGATGAACGCGGTCTTCGACATCGTCAAGCGCGCGCAGACCGCGACGCTCAGGGCCGCGCGGCCCGGCGTCCCGCTCGAGGCGCTGGACGCGGCGGCGCGCAGAGTGATCACCGACGCCGGCTACGGCCCCGGCTTCAAGTACTTCTCGCACCGGGTCGGGCACGGCATAGGGATGGACGGGCACGAATGGCCGTACCTCGTGAAAAACAACATGTTCGGGTGGGAGCAGGCGCTGACGCTGCAGCCGCACATGACCTTCAGCGACGAGCCTGGCGTGTATATCCGCGGGGCGTTCGGCGTGCGTCTCGAGGACGACCTGCACATCACCGAGAACGGGGCGGAGCTGTTCACCCCGCAGTCGGAGTCGCTGGAGCGCCCGTTCGGGGCGTAAGAAGTTTACAGTTTACAGTTTGCAGTTCTTTAACTGTGAACTGTGAACTACTTGACGCACGTCACGAGCGACCAGATCCTCGGCCAGTTCACCTTTTCGATCGACACGGGCTGCAGATCCGCCTGCGCGAGGAACGCCGGCAGGTCGACGTCCGACTTGAAGCCGATGTGGATGGTGGCCGGCGAGATCAGCCGCTCGACGCGCGAGAGGATCGGGTTCGGGCTGAGGAAGTGGTTGAGGAAGATGATCCGGCCGCCCGGACGGCACACGCGGCGCATCTCCCGGGCGACCGTGACCGGATCCGGCACGACGCTCATCACGTAGGGCGCGTAGACGATATCGAACGAGTCGTCCGCGAATCGCAGGTCGGCCGCGTCCATTTGCAGCAGCCGGACCGGCGCGGCCCCCTTTCTCGCGGCGCGCGCGCGCGCCTTCTCGAGCATGGGGGACGAGAAGTCGATCCCGGTGACGGAGGCTTCGCGCGGATAGAGCGCCAGGTTGATGCCCGTCCCGACCCCGACTTCGAGCACGCCTTCGCCGGCCCGGATGCCCATCCGCTCGATGGCCTGCAGCCGGCCGGGATGCAGCGTGGGACCGAAGGTCAGGTCGTAGACTTTGGCGAGCTTGTCGTAGACGGCCTCGACAAAGTCGTTTTCGACCTCCGCCACCGACAGCGCCCGGGTCGCCACGTCACCCGTTACGCTGGCGTGAGGTTTCCGTTCGAATAAGGCCATAAGTCTCTGGACTATATCCCTTTGGAACGGACAGGGGCAACTATTGGCTGGTCTACGCCCCGACCGCCCCCGTCCCGTCGATGAGCCCGAGCGCCATGTCAATGGCCCTGGGCGCGGTGGAAATCTGCACCCCTCGTACCAGTGTGCGAACCTCAGCAGCAATTTCGCGCGCGATGGCGAGCCCCTCCGCGGCCGCCCGCCCGTCCGCGTCGGCCCGGCGCATGCGTTCGAGGACGGCCTCGGGGATGCGCACCCCCGGCACCTCGTTGGCCATGAACTCGGCGTGGCGCGCGCTCTCGAGCGGCATGATGCCGGCGAGGATCGGGATGTCGTGATGCCGGATCCGATCCAGGAAGGCGCGGAACTCGACCGGGTCGAAGACCGGCGGCGTGATCGCGAACTCCGCGCCCGCCTCGACCTTGAACGCGAAGCGGCGCAGCTCTTCGTCGAGGTTCAGCGCGCCGGGATTCACCGCCACCCCGATGTGAAAGGCGGTCGGGTGCCCGATCGACTGGCCGCCGATGTCCGACCCCGCGTTCAGCCGCGCGACGACGTTCGCCAGGCCGATCGAGTCCACGTCGAAGACCGCGGTCGCGTCGGGATAGTCCCCCAGCTTGGGCGGGTCACCCGTGACGAGCAGCAGGTTGCGGACGCCCATCGAGTGCGCGCCGAGCAGGTCCGACTGCATGCCGAGGAGGTTTCGATCGCGGGACGCGTAGTGAAGAATCGTCTCGACCCCCGCGTGCTGCTGCACGAGCACGGCGGCCGACAGCGCGCTCATCCGCGCGTTCGCGCGCGGGCTGTCGGGGATGTTCACCAAATCCACGCCGCGAATCTTCAGCGTCCGCGCCTGCTCGATGAGCGCGTCGGTCTGGAACCCGCGCGGCGGCGTCAGCTCCACGCTGACGACGAACCCGCCGCGCGCCAGCGTGTTCGCCATGCGCGACTTCTGTTCGCGCGCGATCGGCGGCGGCGCATCCGCGGCCCGGCGGCCTTCGACTCCGCTCAGGCCAGGGGAGCCGGACACCACACCCGCCGTCGTGTCCGGCTGTAGCCGGACCGACCCGTCGGTGGGCCGGACCGATCCGCCCGGCGTCAGCGAGCGCACGGCAATCTTGATCGCGCGGATGTGGTCCGGCGTCGTCCCGCAGCAGCCCCCCACCAGGCGCACGCCGGTGTTGATGAAGCGCCGCGCGTACGACGCCATGTAGTCCGGCGAACAGAGATACAGGTTGCGCCCCTCGATCTCGCGCGGCTTGCCCGCGTTGGGCTGCGCGGAGAGCTTCAGGTGCGAGACGCGCGCCATGCGCTCGAGCGTCTCGAGCATCGCCGCGGGGCCCACGCTGCAATTCAGCCCGATGACGCTGGCGCCGCGCTGCTCGAGGTCCGGCACGAACGTCTCGGGGGCGACGCCGTCGAGGCTGTTGCCGTCCTCCTCCGTCGTCATCTGCGCGACGATGGGGAGATCGCAGAGGCTCCGGACGGCGCGGATCGCCGCGCCGATCTCGTTGACGTCGCGGAAGGTTTCGAGGACGAACAGCTCGGCGCCCCCTTCCAGCAGCCCCCTGGCCTGCTCGCGGAAGTACTCCTCGGCCTCGTCGACACCCGTCTTGCCCCACGGCTCGACGCGGATGCCGAGCGGCCCGATCGCCCCGGCGACGTACGCCTGCTCGCGCGCCGCGTGCCGCGCGATTTGCGCCCCCCGGACGTTGATGGCGTGCACGCGGTCGGCCAGGCCGAACGCGCCGAGCTTCACGCGGTTCGCACCGAACGTGTTGGTCTCGATCACGTCCGCGCCCGCGCGCACGTACGCCTGGTGGACTTCCGCGATGAGATCGGGCTGGGTGAGATTCAGCTCGTCGAACGAGCGATTCAGAAAGATGCCGCGCGCGTACAGCATCGTCCCCATCGCGCCGTCGCAGACGAGGAC
>DAIUEK010000118.1:0-1271 GCA_036845165.1 Vicinamibacterales bacterium
AGGTCGATCGTCATCATGGGGAGCGGCGCCGTCGGCGTCGAGTTCGCCTCGATCTACCGCCGCTTCGGCAGCGACGTCACCCTCATCGAGCTGCTCCCCCGCATCGTCCCCGTCGAGGACGAGGCGGTGTCGGCGGAGCTCGAGAAGTCGTTCAAGAGACAGGGCATCAAGGTGATGACCGGCACCAAGGTGACGAGCGCGAAGTCCGGCGCGAACGGCGTCGACCTCGAGGCGCAGGCGCCAGGCGGGACGTCGGCGAAGCTCAGCGCCGAATACCTGCTCGTCGCGACCGGCCGCGGGCCCGTGACGAGCGGGCTCGGCGCGGAAGACGCCGGCCTCACGATGGATCGCGGCTACATCCACGTCGACGCGCAGTACCGCACGAGCGTGGCGGGCGTGTCGGCGGTCGGCGACGTCATCACGTTCGACAAGCCGGGCCACCCGCAGCTGGCGCACCTGTCATCCGCCGAAGGGGTGCTGCTGGCCGAGCGGATCGCCGGCCAGGAGTTCCGCCCCATCAACTACGACCACGTCCCCGGCTGCACCTACTGCGATCCGGAGATCGGCAGCGTCGGCCTGACGGAGGCCAGGGCAAAGGAGCGCGGCTTCGACGTCCGCGTCGGGATGTTCAAGTTCGGCGTGCTCGGCCGCGCGAAGATCGCCGGGGAGACGGACGGCTTCGTGAAAATCGTGGCGGAGAAGAAGTACGACGAGATTCTCGGCGTGCACATGATCGGCCTGCGGTCCACCGAGCTCGTCGCCGAAGCCACCCTCGCCTTGCGCCTCGAATGCACGGTCGAGGAGCTGATTCGCACCATCCACGCGCATCCGACGATGTCGGAGGCGGTCGGGGAGGCCGCTCACGCGACGCATGGCGCGGCGCTCCACAGCTAGGGCAAGAGGCTGGTAAAATACTGATGTCACGGCCGCCGGCTGAACACGAAGACCACTAAGGAACAAAGACCACAAAGACTCTTCGTGATCTTTGTCTCTTGGTGATCTGTGTGACTGGGCCGTGGCCCGTGGGAGAGTAGAGAGATGCCGACAAACGTCGTAATGCCCCAGATGGGCGAGTCGATCGCCGAGGGCACCATCGTCCGGTGGATCAAGAAGGTCGGCGACAACGTCGACCGGGACGAGCCGCTGTTCGAGATCTCGACGGACAAGGTGGATGCGGAGATCCCGTCCCCGGGCGCCGGCGTGCTGACGGAGATCAGGGTCAAGGAAGGGGAGACCGTCCCGGTCAACTCGGTCGTGGCCGTGATCGGGGG
>DAIUEK010000118.1:1371-4483 GCA_036845165.1 Vicinamibacterales bacterium
CCGCCAGAAGTCGTCGCCGCTCGTGCGCCGCATCGCGCGGGACCACAACGTCGACATTCAGCGCATCCAGGGCACGGGCCTCAGCGGCCGCGTCACCAAGAACGACATCATCGGCTTCATCGAGTCCGGGAAGGGGGCGGCGGCGACGGCGCCGCCGGCCGCGGCCCGCACGGCGGGACGCATCCCCGCGTACCGCCAGGGGGACAAGGTCGAGATCGTCCCGATGACGATCATGCGCAGGAAGATCGCCGAGCACATGGTGATCAGTGCGCACACGTCCCCGCACGTCTACTCGGTCTACGAGGTGGACTTCCACAAGCTGTCGCAGCTGCGCGAGACAAAGAAGGGCGAGTACGAGAAGAACGGCACGAAGCTGACCTACACCGCGCTCATCGCCAAGGCGACCGTCGACGCCCTCCGCAAGTTTCCCCTCGTCAACGCCTCGATCGACGGCGACAACATCGTCTACAAGAAGGACATCAACCTCGGGATCGCCGTCGCGCTCGACCAGGGGCTGATCGTCCCGGTCATCAGGAACGCGGACGAAAAGAACCTCATGGGCCTCAGCCGCGCGATCGAGGATCTCGCCGCGCGCGCGCGGTCGAAGAAGCTGAACCCGGACGAAGTCCAGGGAGGCACGTTCACCATCACGAACCCCGGGGTCTTCGGCGCCGTCTACGGCCTGCCGCTCATCAACCAGCCGCAGGTCGCGATTCTCGGCGTCGGCGCCATCGAGAAGCGCGCCGTCGTCGTGAACGACGCGATTGCGATCAGGCCCACATGCCACCTGTCGCTGGGCTACGATCACCGCCTGATCGACGGCGCGGAGGCGGGCCGGTTCCTCGCCTACCTCAAGGAACGCCTGGAGAACTTCGACGAAGCCTGGATGTGACGCGCCCCCTTGAAGTCCGCCGGCTCGGCACCGTCGAATACCAGGCGGCGCTGAATCTGCAGAACCAGCTGGTCGAGGATCGCAAGAACGGCCGCATCCCCGATCAACTGCTCCTGCTCGAACATCCTCCCGTCATCACGCTCGGCGTCAAGACCCGCAACGATCGGTCGAACGTGCTCGGCACGCCCGAATCGCTCGCGGCGCAGGGCGTGGCGCTCTTCGAGACCGGGCGCGGCGGCGACGTCACCTATCACGGCCCTGGCCAGCTCGTCGGATACCCGATCCTCGATCTCAAGCCGGACCGCTGTGACGTCCACCGCTACGTGCGCGACCTCGAAGAAGTCCTCATCCATGCGGTCGCTGACTTTGGCATCACCGCGGGGCGTATCCCCGGCCTGACGGGTATCTGGGTCGAGAATGAGAAACTGGCGGCGATCGGTGTCCGCATTTCCCGCTGGGTCACGAGCCACGGATTCGCGCTCAACGTCAGCACCGACCTTTCCCGCTTCCGCCTGATCGTTCCCTGCGGGATCACCGACAAAGGGGTGACCTCGATGGAGCGGCTGCTGGGCCGTCCCGTGCCAATGGCTGAGGTTGAAAACGCCGTTGCAGCCCGGTTTACTGGTGTTTTCGGCTCACTATAACTATTTCAAAGTAAGTTACTTACAGCTTGGAATAAGCGCCGGGCATCTGGTGTTTTGGATGCTACGGAGGCCACAGATGCGTCAGCAGAACGGGGAACGCGATCTGATCGGCCGCATGCGCGCCAGGGACGGCTCAGCCGTCGACGACCTGGCGTCCCTCTACGGCCCGCGGATTCAGCAGCTAGCGTTCCGATACCTGAAGAACTGGGAAGATGCCGAAGAGGTCGCGCAGGATGTCCTGCTGAAGGTCTATCGCAAGATAGACGCCTTTCGCGGGGACGCCGCGCTGTCCTCGTGGATATATCGGATCACGTTCAACACGGCGATGTCACGCCTGCGCACGGCGCGGTTCAGCAGGCACGCGGAAGTGCAGACGCCCGAGTCGATCGTCGACGGGATGGCGCACGTCAAGGCGGAGCCGGCGGACTGGACGTCGCTCGCCGACGACCAGGTGATGCGCGCCGAAATGCGGAAGACGCTGATCGCGGCCCTCGCGCACCTGCCCGACGTCTACCGGGTGCCGGTGCTCCTGCGCGACATCCACGGACTCTCGACCGAGGAGGCGAGCGCGATTCTCAAGGTGAAGCCGCAGACGCTGAAGTCACGGCTGCACCGCGGGCGCCTGATTCTTCGGAAGTACCTCGGTGAGTTTGCCGGCGGACTGGAACTGCACGCCCGCGACGTGGTCAATTAACGCAAGCCGTTCTCAAAGCTCGTGCGCTCGTGCCGGCTCAATGCCGGTGCGAGCGTCTTCCCGATACCACCCTTCACGATCTCGACCGGGACGGCCGCGATCATGTCGCGCCCCGCGCCCGTGACGTCGATCGCCGCGAAGCACGTGTAGCGGCGCCGCGATCCGTTGGCGAGGGCTTCCGCGACGCGCGCGGCTGCGCTGGCAAGCGTGTACGCGGAGGGTGGCCACAGCGCGGGCAGCCGAGAGGAAATCGCCGAGAGGTGGTGCGGCGCCAGCACGGCCGCGATCGGCTGGTTGAACGCCGTCGCGGCGTCCCATCCGATGACCGCGTCGCGCGGAGGCACGCCGGCGACGCCGATGGAAAGGTCGACGGGACTCACGTCGACGAGCGCGGCGGTCACCGCGCGGACCGCCGATTCGAGCGCGAGCGGCGCCGAACCCAGGAGCCGGCCCGGCGCCAGGTGCAGCTCCGACATCGCGCGCGCCATGAGCTCTCTCTGCGATCCGCAGGCGAAGAGCAGCGGCGACGTGCCTTCCATTCGCGCCAGCTGGCGCAGCAGCGCAAGGCCTGGCTCGCCGGCAATCTCTCCCCCCGACACGAGGTCCGCGAGGACGATGGCGTCGGCCCCCGCGGCGGCGGCATAGCTGGTGGCGGCCGTCACGCGCGTGCTGAACTGCTCGATGGGCGACGACTGGAGGATGTCGAGCGCTTTCCCCTCGGCAATCCGCCCCTCGGGATCGATCAGCCGCACTTCGCCGACCCGGCCGCGTCCCGCCAGGGTGTGGGCGAGCGTCCCGCCGATGGGGCCGGCGCCGATGATCGCAACGGTCGACATGCGTGGTGGTCTATTCTATCGATTATCCGGGGGGCTTCGCCCCGCC
>DAIUEK010000118.1:4583-6433 GCA_036845165.1 Vicinamibacterales bacterium
CACGTTCGCTCGCGCCCCTCGACTGTCGCTCGGGGCGCCCTGAGCAACGTCGAAGGGCGGGGACCCCGAGGCCCCCGCTCCGCTCACGTGCCACTCGCTTCGCTTGTGGTTTATGCTGAAGCTAGATGGTCGCCATTGTGACGGGTGGATCGAAGGGCATCGGGCTGGCGATTGCGCGCGCCTTACTCGAGCGCGGCATGCAGGTCGCGATCAGCGCCCGCAAAGACGATGAGCTGCAGCGCGCCGCGCGGGAGCTCGGCGGCGGGGACCCCTCGACGGCGCTCGGGGCAGGCAACGTGCTGGCCGTCCGCGCGGACGTCCAGGACGCCGCCGACGCGCAGCGCCTCGTGGACGAGACGGCCCGCCGCTTCGGCGGCGTGGACGTCCTCGTGAACAACGCGGGCGTCGGCCGGTTCGCGAACGTCGCCGACATGCCCCTCGACGCCTGGCGCCAGGTCATCGACACGAACCTGAACGGCGTCTTCTACTGCACCCGTGCGGTGATTCCGGAGATGAAGCGGCGGGGGGCAGGCTTCATCATCAACATCAGCAGCCTGGCGGGAAAAAACGCGTTCACCGGCGGCGCCGCGTACTGCGCCTCGAAGGCCGGCCTGAACGCGTTCAGCGAGGCGCTGATGCAGGAAGTGCGGCACGACAACATCCGCGTCAGCTACGTGATGCCCGGATCGGTCTCGACCGGCTTCGGCGATCACGGGTCGTCCGGGGAAGCCGATTGGAAGCTCACGCCGGAGGACGTCGCGCGCGTCGTCGTGGATTTGATCGCGCACGACCCGCGGAGCCTGCCGAGCCGCGTCGAGCTCCGGCCGTCGCGTCCGCGGAAAGGCTGAATCGCCACGTCATGACGCCCATCGCCCACTACAACCTGCTCGAAAAGATCGGCGAAGGGGGCATCGGCGAGGTGTTTCGCGCGCGCGACACGAAGGTCGGCCGCACCGTCGCGCTCAAGGTCGTCGCAAAGGCGATCGCCGCCGATCCCGATCGCCTGCACCGGCTGCTGGACGATGCGCGGGTGGCGTCCGTGCTGTCTCATCCCAATATCGCGACACTCTGGGACGTCGGCGAGGCCGACGGGCAGACGTACCTCGCATATGAGTTTGCCGCCGGCCGGAGTCTTCGGGAGGAGTCGGGCGGCGCGCCGATGAACGCGCGCCGCGCGCTGGATCTCGCCATCCAGATTGCCGACGGCGTCGCGGACGCGCACTCCCATGGCGTCATCCACGGCGATCTGCGGCCGGACACGATCATCGTCACGACGAAGGGAAGCGCCAAGGTCCTCGACTTCGGTCTCGCGCCCTGGACGTACGGAGGCATGCTCCGCGCGCGCGCGGCGCGGGAGCCCGATGCGTTGCCGCCGGAGTCGGTCGCCGTGCTCGAGTATCTCTCGCCTGAACAGGCGCTCGGGGGGGCCGTCGATCCGCGTACCGATGTATTCTCGATTGGCACGCTGACCTACGAGATGGTGACCGGCCGGAATCCGTTCGCCGGATCCACGGCCGCCGACACCGTGATGAACGTGATCCAGGGAAAGTTTACGCCGGCCTCCGAAGCCAACGCCGCGGTGCCGGCGGACCTGGACCCGATTCTCGCGCGCGCGCTGACGCCGGATCTGTCCCAGCGGCAGCAGAGCGCCGCCGCGCTCGCCGCGGAACTGCGCAGCGTCGCCGCCATGCTGGATGTGAGGACCGGCGACGCCGCGTCTCCTTCGGCGCTCCTGCCGATCGACGACTCGCCGGATCGCAACGCCGCGGGGCTGCTGGTGGGCGCGCTCGTCGTCGCCGCCGCGGCGGCCGCAGGCGTGTGGTACTGGCTCAGTCGCTGATTTGGTAATT
>DAIUEK010000119.1:0-6399 GCA_036845165.1 Vicinamibacterales bacterium
CCGTGTGCCGATGACGATAACCTCGTGGCTCCCGCTCGTGCTGTACGCGGCCGCGGCGGTCGCCTACTTCGCGCACTTCTCCCGGCATGACCCGCGCACGGGCCGCACCGCCACGGCGCTCCTGGGCAGCGCCCTCCTCGCCCACGCGTTCCTCATCGGCATGCAGACGATGGAAGCGGGCTACGCGCCGCTCGTCGGGACGACGGCCGCGATCTCGGCGTTCGTCTGGCTGCTGGGCCTCGCCTATCTCTACGTCGAGCTGACGATGGACGAACGCGCGATGGGCGTGTTCGTCACGGCGCTCCTGGCCGTGCTGGCGGTGCTGCCCGCGCTCAACCCGCAGGTGGAGGCGCGCCCGGCGCTCCTGCGCAGCCCGCTCTTCACCGTCCACGTGCTGTCGGTGCTCTTCGCGTACGCGAGCTTCGCGCTGGCGTGCGTCCTCGGGATCACCTACGTGCTGCTCTTCAAGGAAATCAAGGCGAAGCAGCTGGGCTTTTTCTACGCGCGCTTGCCCTCGCTGCAGACGCTCGACGTGATGAACGCCCGCGCGATCATCGTCGGCTGGCTGTTCCTGACGTGCGGGCTGGTCGTCGGCGGCATCTGGGCGACGCAGATCGGCGGATCGCCGGATCCGCGCGCGCAGGCGATGTCGGTGGCGGATCCGAAGATCCTGGTCGCGCTCGTCTGTTGGGGGACGTATTCGTTCGCGCTGTTCGCGCGCCGCGCGATCGGCTGGAGCGGGCGCCGCGCCGCGTGGCTGTCCGCCCTCGCGTTCGTGCTCGTCCTGCTCAACTTCGTTCCGGTCGGGTACTTCCTGACCCGGAGCCATAACTTTTAGCCATGCGGCTGTTTGCCGTCGGGATCAGTCACCGGACCGCGCCGGTCGAGCTGCGCGAATGCGTGGACTTCGCGCGCCGCGGCCTCGACTCCGCCCTGTCGGCGCTGGCCGAGCGCAAGCTCACGCGCGAAGCCGTGATGCTCTCGACCTGCAACCGCGCCGAGATCTACGCCGGCGCCGAGTCCGACGACGCGGCGGAATCCTGCGGCCGGTTCATCAGCGAGTACCACGGCGTGGCCTGGGACGCGCTCGCGCCGCATGTCGTCATCTACCGCGGGCTCGACGCGGCGGCCCACCTGTTCCGCGTGGCCGCCGGGCTCGACTCGCTCGTCGTCGGCGAGCCCCAGATCCTCGGGCAGGTGAAGAGCGCGTTCGCCACGGCCAGCGGGCTCAAATCGACAGGGACGCTCACGAACCGCCTGTTCACGTCCGCGTTCAGCGTCGGCAAGCGCGTGCGCAGCGAAACGGGCCTGGGTGAAGGCGCGGTGTCGGTGAGCTTCGCGGCCATCGCGCTCGCCCGGAAAATCTTCCGCGACCTCAAGGGGCTCAATGTCCTGATCCTCGGCGCCGGCGACATGGCGCGGCTCACGGGCACACACCTCCAGGCGCAGCACGTGAAGCAGTTGACCATCGCGAGCCGCACGTTCGAGACCGCCGAAGCGCTCGCGGCGCAGTTGAACGGCCGCGCCGTGCCCTGGACGTCGATCGGCCACGCGCTCGGGAGCGCCGACATCGTCGTCACCGCGACGGGATCGAGCGAGCCGGTGCTCACGCGGGCCGGCGTCGAAGAGGCCATGCGCCCGCGCCGCGGCCGGCCGCTCTTCGTCATCGACATCGCCGTCCCGCGCGACGTCGAGGCCGGGGTCGGCAGCCTCGACCAGGTCTTCCTCTACGACATCGACGACCTGCAGGCGATCGTGAAAGAGAACCTCGCGCGCCGCACGACCGAGGTCGAGCGCGCCGAGATCATCATCCGCGAGGAAGTCGATCGGTTCAGCGCGTGGATGCACTCGCGCGAAGTGCTGCCGACCGTCATCGCGCTGCGACAGAAGTTCGAAGGGATCCGGCTGTCGGAGCTCAAGCGCCTCGAGCCCAAGCTGGCGGCGCTCCCGCCGGACGCGCGCGCCCGCGTCGACGAAGTCACCCACCTCATCGTCGAAAAGCTGCTGCTCACGCCGACCGAGCAGCTGAAGGCCACCCCCGACGAGGCCCTCGCGGTCGCATACGCGGACGCGTTGAATCGTCTGTTCAGCCTGAAGACGGACACGCAGGACCCGCCGTCGCCACGGCCACGGCGGGACAGCGACACGTGACGAGGCTGCGGATCGGGACGCGCGGCAGCCCGCTCGCGCTCTGGCAGGCGCGCGCGGTCGCCGCGCTCCTGGAGCGGGGCGGACGCCAGAGCGAGATCGTCATCATCAAGACGTCCGGCGATCGCATCCAGGAGGCGCCGCTGTCGGACGTCGGCGGCAAGGGCCTCTTCGTCAAGGAGATCGAGGACGCGCTCGTCACCGGCGCGATCGATCTCGCCGTCCACAGCGCGAAAGACATGTCGGTGGCCCTGCCCGACGGCCTCGGGGTGTCGGCGGTCCTCCCCAGGGAAGATTCCCGGGACGCGCTCGTGCTGCGGGACGGAATCACGGCGAACGACCTTCGGGGTGCCCTGGCGCAGCTGGGCGCGACGCCTGCGATCGGCACCGGCAGCGTGCGGCGCGCCGCGCAGCTGGCCGTCCATGCGCCCGGCGCCCGGTTCGCGCCCATTCGCGGCAACGTCGACACCCGGCTGCGGAAGCTGGACGCCGGCGACTACGACGCGTTGATCCTGGCGGTCGCGGGGATGAAACGCCTCGGCCACGGGGCGCGGATTTCCGTGCCGATTTCCCACGACGACTGCATCCCCGCGCCAGGACAGGGCATCGTCGCGATCGAGACGCGCCTGGAGGACGGGGAGACACGCGACGTGGTGCAGGCGATCAATGATGCGTCGACGGCCGCCTGTTTCGAGGCGGAGCGCGCGGTGGTCTCGACGCTGGGCGGCGGCTGCCAGCTCCCGCTCGGCGCGGTCGCGCGCCATGCGGGCGCGGGGCTCGACCTGCAGGCGATCGTCGCCTCGCCCGACGGCGCGCGCAGCATCAGGCGGCGGGCCCAGGGGGATGCGTCCCGCCCGGCCGAGCTGGGCAGGCGCCTCGCGGAGGACCTGGCAAACGCCGGCGCCATCGCCATCCTCGACGAAGTACGGTACTCATAAGGCGGATGCAGAAGAGACCCTGCGTGTTCATCGTCGGCGCGGGCCCAGGAGATCCGGGCCTCATCACCGTGCGCGGCCAGCGCCTTCTGGAGGCCGCGGACGTCGTGGTCTACGACCACCAGGTGCGTGCGCGCCTGCTGCGATCGGCGCGTCCGGATGCCGAGAAGATCGACGTCGGCCCCGCCGCGCCCCGCGCCCTGGACCAGGACGCCATCTCGCTCCTGCTCGTCGAGAAGGCGCGCGAGGGCAAGACGGTCGTGCGCCTCAAGTGGGGCGATCCGTTCGTGTTCGACAGCGGCGGCAAGGAAGCGCTGTTCCTCCACGAGCAGCAGATCCCGTTCGAGGTCGTCCCCGGGATCCCCGCGACCATCGCCGTGCCGGCCTATGCGGGTATTCCCATCACGTATCCGGGCGCGGGGGACATCGTCACGTTCGTGCGCGGACACGAAGCGGAGACCGACGCCCCGCCCCACGTGGACTGGGCGCGGCTCGCCGGGCTCGACGGCACCCTCGTCTGCCACGCGGGTGCGAAGCAGATTGGCGCGATCGCCAATGCGCTGCTCTCGAACGGCCGGTCGCCCGAAGAATCCGCGGCCCTGATCTATGCCGGGACGACGCCGGCGCAGACAACCATCGTCGGCACGCTCGGGACCATCGTCGAGCGCGCCCGGCCGCACGAACCCGCCATGCTCGTCATCGGCCGGGTGGTGGGGTTGCGCGAGCACCTGCGCTGGTTCGACGCGCGTCCGCTCTTCGGCAAGCGGATCGTCGTCACGCGCTCGCGAGAGCAGGCCGCGGAGCTCGTCGACATGCTCGAGGAGCGGGGCGCCGAGGCCATCCAGGCGCCGACCATCCGGATCGCGCCGCCCGAAGACATGGAGGCGCTCGATCGCGCGTGCGCCGACGCGGGAGCATACGACTGGATCGTCTTCACCAGCGCCAATGCGGTGGACGCCTTCATGCGCCGGGTGCTGGCGAATGGCGACATCCGCGATCTGAAGGGCGTGCGCCTGTGCGCGATCGGGCCGTCAACGGCGCAGTGCCTCTCGCGGTACGGCATCCGCGTGGACCTGACGCCTGGGGAAGCGCGATCCGAAGCGGTCATCGACGCGCTGCAGGCGGCCGGCACGGTGAAGGGTGCGCGCTTCCTCCTGCCCCGCTCGGACATCGGACGGGAAGTGCTCGCCGACCAGTTGCGCGACGCGGGGGCCGAGGTCAGCGCAGTCGCGGCGTACCGCACGCTGCCCGGCGGAAGCGAGCGGGACGCCGATCAGGATATCTACCGGATGTTGCTCGACGGGCGGATCGACGCCGTCACGTTCACCAGCGCGAGCACGGTCAAGAATTTCGCGAAGATTTTGGGCGAGGAACAGGCCGCGGACCTGTTGCGGACGACGGTCGTCGCGTCGATCGGTCCGGTCACCGCGGAGGCCGCGCAACAGCTCGGCATCCAGACGACGGTGATGCCCGAGCGCTACACGATCCCCGATCTGGTCGACGCGCTCGTCGAGCATTTTGGTTCGCAGTAAGCAGTTCGCAGTAGGCACTTAAATGTTAAATCTGACTCACCGTCCTCGTCGGCTTCGGCGCAGTGCCGCCATTCGATCGCTCGTCCGCGAGACGCGCCTGAGCCCAGACAACTTTCTCTACCCGCTCTTCGCGGTCACTGGCGAGGGGCAGCGCCGCGAGATCGGGTCGATGCCGGGCGTCTACCAGTTGTCCGTCGACGAAATCGTGAAGGAAGCGGCCGCCGCGAAGGCCGAGGGGATTCCCGGCGTCCTGCTGTTCGGGCTGCCGGACGCGAAAGACGCGACGGGCACGGCCGCGTGGGATCCCGACGCGCCGGTGCAGACCGCCGTACGGGCGCTGAAACGCGAGGTTCCCGGGCTGCTCGTCGTCACCGACGTGTGCCTCTGCGAGTACACCTCGCACGGCCACTGCGGCATCGTGGACGGCGAGGAGATCGTCAATGACGCCACCGTCGAGCAGCTCGCGCGCGCGGCCCTGTCGCACGCCGCCGCCGGCGCCGACATCGTCGCCCCGTCGGACATGATGGACGGCCGCGTCGGCCGCATCCGCGAGACGCTGGACGGCGGCGGATTCACGCAGGTCGCGATCATGGCCTACTCGGCGAAGTACTGCTCCGCGTTCTACGGCCCGTTCCGCGAGGCCGCGGACTCGGCGCCGGCCTTCGGCGATCGCCGCTCGCACCAGATGGATCCCGCCAACGTCGAGGAGGCGCTGCGCGAGGTGGCGCTGGATCTCGACGAAGGGGCCGACATCGTCATGGTGAAGCCGGCGCTGCCGTACCTGGATGTGATCTCGCTGGTGAAGCAGGAATTCGGCGTGCCGACCGCCGCGTATCACGTCAGCGGCGAGTACGCGATGCTCAAAGCCGCCGCGCGCAACGGCTGGATCGACGAGCCGCGCGCGATGATGGAAACGCTGACCTCCATCCGCCGCGCGGGGGCGGACATCGTGATCACGTACTATGCTCGGGAGGCTGCGCGTCTCCTCGCGTGATTTGGCTTCAGGCTTTGGGCTTTAGGAAAGCCAGCCCAGGCTAAAGCCACCTAAAGCCCAAAGCCTAAGGCCTAAGGTCCAAAGCCTATTGCGCGCGTAGGGCGAGCAGCGGATCGACGCGCGTCGCCCGGTGCGCGGGGAGATAGGCGGCGAGGAGGCCGACCGCGATCAGGACGACCGCCGCGGCCGCGAAGGCGAACGGATCGACGGGCTTCACCCCAAACAGGAACGCCTCCAGCAGGCGCACGACCATCACGCCGGCGACCGCGCCCACCACGATCCCGACACCCACCGACCGCATCGCGGTGGCCAGCACCATCCCGATGACGCTGCGCGCGTCCGCCCCGAGCGCCATCCGGATCCCGATTTCCGAGGTCCGCTGCGCGACGGAGTGGGACAACACGCTGTAGATCCCGACCGCCGCCAACAGCAGGGCGGTCGCGGCGAACGCCGACAGCATCGCCATCATGAAGCGCCGGTCGGCCACCGACTGCCCCACCCGCTCCTCCATCGTCGAGAACGTGACGGGCACGTCGGCGTCGAGCGCGGCGACGGTCGCACGGAGCGCCGGCATGAGCGACTCGGCGGCGCCAGGCTGCGCGGGCCGCACGGCGACGGTCATAGTCCCCTGCGTCCGCTTCGTGCGCTGCAGGTAGCTCACGTAGGCGGTGCGCCGCAACCAGCGGCTGCAGGAAGCCAACGCCAGGCTCCAGCGCGGCGCGACCCCCGCCTTCGTCGGCGACGCCCCGGGCATCGAAGCGGAGGTCGCCCGCTGCCTGGCCGCGCGCGA
>DAIUEK010000120.1:0-6364 GCA_036845165.1 Vicinamibacterales bacterium
TCGATCGTGTTGGCCGTCGTCGGCGAGGACGGATTGCTCGGATCCCAGTTGCCCGAGAGGGACTGGAAATTCGCGAAGTTCCCGCCGCTCGGGAACACTTCGTTCGCCTGCGCGATCTGGTCGCCGTTGAGATCCGTCCAGGGATACCGCACCGTCACGGACGAGAGCGGGTTCACCTGGCCGGCAACGCCGCCGTTGCCGACCTGCCCGTAGTAACGGGCATAGTTGGCGCGCGCGATGGTCTTGCCATTCCCGTGGATGTCGTACGTCAGGCCGAGGCGTGGCGAGAAGTTGTGGAACACGATCTTCGGATCGACACCGCCGAAAGTGACGGCCGGCAGGAGGGTGGGGACGAGCGAACTCGCGGGAATGCTCGCCGCGATCACCTGATCGTGGTTGCCGTCGTAGCGCACGCCGAGCTGCAGGCTCATTTTGCCGCGCGTGACCGAGTCCTGCACGAAGGCCGAGATGTTCGTCAGGCGATACGTGCTGTGGCCGTCGCGGGTGAGCCCGACCGAGCAGCCCGTGGCCGCCAGGACGCAGGTGTTGTTGTCGAACGACGCCTGCGTGGGGTAGCGGACCGTCGCGTTGCCGCCCGTGTGGCTGATCGTGTCGCTCAGCGCGTCGCGCCAGTAGCCGCCGAACTTGAACGCGTGATCCGCGCCCAGCATCCCGGGCATGAAGTAGCTCGCGTTGAAGTTGACGCTGTTGACCGGACGGATGTTGACGCTCTGCGCCCCGGACCGCATGTTCAGACCCGAGGCGACGATCAGCACCGGCTGGACGTCCGACAGCGACGGATCGTGGAAGTCGAGAATGAAGTTGTTGCCGACATGCGAATACTGCATGTCCACGAGCAGGCGGTCGCTCAGGACCCACTGATCGCCGAACTTGTAGGTCGGCGACGGGCCCGTGCGCCAGAACTTCGTGCCGAACGCGGACGACACGGCGTCCTGCCGGCTCGTCGTCTCGATCGGGTGCAGGTCGTCCGCGCCGCGCGCGTTGCGCAGCTTGGCCGACATGCTGTTGAAGAGCGACAGCTTGTTGCCCTTGAAGAGCTGCACTTCGCCCTTCAGGTTTGTCGTCTTCAGGACCGTGAGGTCCGTGTTCAGACAGTCGTTGATGGTCTTGATGTCCGCCGCGAGCGCGACGGCCGTGGACTTGAACGCCTGGCACGCGTCGGTCGGCTGGTAGAAGCCGAGCACGCCGACCTTGATGTTCTGCTTGCCGTAGCTGCCCCACACCCAGGCCCTGCCCTTCTTGATCGGGCCGCCCATCTCGGTGCCGTAGTCCTGCACGTCCTGGATCGGGTTGCCGGAGGTCGCCCCCTGGGTCCGCATCGCCGTCGTGATGTTGTTCGCCTCGAACCGCTTGTTCGTGTCGTACAGGCGCGCTGAGCCTTTGAACTTGTCCGAGCCGCTCCTCGTCACGAGGTTGACGCCCACGCCACCGGTCTGCTGCGTGACGTCCACGCCGCCGGTGGTGATCGTCATTTCCTGGAACGCGTCGAAGTCGTAGTAGGTCGGGGACGCGCCGGTCGCCGCCATGTCGGTCGTGTCGATGCCGTCGACCGACCACTTGGTGTTGAACGGGCTCGCGCCGCGGGACACGAAGTTCGACTGCTGGCCCGACATGTTGCCGCCGATGTTTTCGCGGTCCATCGCGATGCCGGCCGTCTGCTGGAGGATGACCCACGGGTCGCGGGCCGACGGGATGCTCTGCAGCTGTTCAATCGTGAACGTCTGCTTCGTGCCCGTCTGCTTGGTGTCGACGATCGGGCTCTCGCCCGTGACGGTCACCGTCTCCTGGACGGCGGACACGCCAAGCTGCGTGCTGACGTTGGCCGAGAGGCCGACCGTGACGGCAAGGCCTTGCCTGATGACCTTCTTGAACCCGGTGATCTCGAAGGTGACGTTGTAGGTTCCGACGGCGACGCGAGGGAACTGGAACGAACCCGATTCGCTGGTCGTGGCAACCTGGGGCTGCAGGAGCGATGGGCCCGTCAAGGTGACCGTCACGCCCGGCAGAACCGCGCCGGACTCATCAGTGACCTTGCCGAATATCTCGCCCGTCTGCGACTGGGCCCACGCCGACGAAGCGCTGAGCACCATCGCCAGCGCCACGAGCATGGCGGTAAAACGCAATCTCATTTTTAACTTCCTCCGTGTAACCAGGCAGGTGTGAACGATGCGATAAAGCAGGATGGATGCCACTGGCGGACGATGGTCGAGACCATGTGTCCGGTCCAGGGATCAGGCTTTAATGGCTGTAGATAAAAGATTTGTCAGGGTACTACAGCTTTGGTGTGCAGGCGGGATCCGTTTGGATCGGACCACTGATCCAAACACTTGGATCAGCGATCCAACTGCCTTCGTTTTGTCTTAATTGAAACCGGCCACGCGGCGGCGCAGCGTCTTCACGTGCTCCCAGATTTGCGCGGATTCGGAAACCGGTGGTTCGTCCCCGTCATCGCCTTCTGATGGCACGTCAGGATCCCGCTCCAGATCGACGCCGTCGCCGCGCGGCATCAGCCGCAGATAGGCCTCGAGATCTTTCAGGGCGGCCGCGAAATCTTCCATGTGATACGCGAGCAGGCCGCGATCGCGCAGCTCCCCCAGCGCCGACGGGTCGACCGCGAGCAGCAGGTCCGCGATCGCGCGCGCCTGCGGGAACGACCGCATGCGCACGTACAGCCGCTTCAGGTTCACGAGCATGCGCACGACGATGTGCTGCCGCGTGGCGGTGGAGAGCAGGCCGTGATCGAAGGCGGTCTCTTCGCCGAGGTGCTGGCGCAGCAGATGCCGGCAATCCACTTCCGAGAGCAGCGCGCCGGCGTGGAACGGATCGATGATCAGGTCTTCCATCTCCCCCGGGCCCGCGGGGGCGCGCACGAGGAAGTGTCCCGGGAAGTTCACCCCTTCGAGCCGGAGCCCCGCGCGCCGGCCGATCTCGAGGTAGACGACGGCCAGGCTGATCGGAATCCCCAGGCGCCGATCGAGCACCTCGTTCATAAAGCTGTTGCGGGGGTCGTCGTAGTGGTCGCGGTTGCCGCTGAAGCCGAGCTCTTCGTACAGGTAGGCGTTGAGCGTCGCGACGAGCGTGCCGTTTCCGGCACCCTCGTGCCGCTGAAGCCGCCCGGCGGCCGCTTCGCCCATCCGTTCGAGGCGTTGCAGGTATGGCGCGGCGTCCAGCGCCGGGTACTCGACGCCGGCAATGGCCAGCGCCGCCGCCGCCAGCCCTTCGCCAGGCTCGTTCAACGCGCGCAGCAGGTCGTCGGCCACGCGGGGCAGACGCGCCTGGAGGGATAACGGCACGGAGGAATTGTAGCGCGGACGGAGCATCCGTCAGGAGTTATCGACAGACACCGCGGCCGGCGACAGCCTCCCGCCTTCGCCAAGGCTACGGCGCGCAAGCCAGCCTCTTCACGAATTCCACCGTGAGATCATCGAGCGAGTCGACGACGGCGTCGGCGTCGCGGAGCGTCTCGCGCGGATAGGTGTGCGTGACGGCGATCGTCCGCATTCCGGCCGCGCGGGCGGACTGCAGGCCCCAGTGCGAGTCTTCGATCGCCACGCAGGCCCCCGGCGGCACCCCGTGCAGCGCCGCCGCGCGCAGGTATGGATCGGGGGCCGGCTTGGTGTGCTCGGTGTCTCCGGACGACACGATGAACCTGAAGATGTCGAGGAGTTCCGCGCCGCGCAGCATCAGCTCGATCTCGGCGCCGAGCGCCCCCGACGCGATGCCGACCGGCCATGTCGCCGCGAGCCGGCGCACGCATGGCGCGGCGCCCGGATAGAGGACATCGCTGCTCGACACGAGCTTCTCGAACCTCCGCGCTTTCTCCTCGATCAGCATCTCGATCTCCTCGTCGCCGAGCAGGAGCCTGTAGTCCGTCGCGATCTGCTGAAACACCCCCTCGTCGTCGAATCCCAGGTACTTCTCGCAGTAGGTGGCCTTATCGAGGTGGATGCCCTGCGGCTCGAGGATCTCCTGGTAGACACGCAGGTGCAGGGGCTCGGAGTCGGCGAGCACGCCGTCGAAGTCGAACACTATCGCATCAATTGACATGTTTGTGGACCCACGACCCACGGTCAGTCACAAAGGCCACTAAGGTACCAAGACCACAAAGACCTTTGTGATCTTCGTACCTTAGTGATCTTTGTGATTAGCCGCGGCCGCGACAACTCACCGGTGTGGCGCAGCAAGGCGCTCGCCCACCCGAATCGGCAGTTTCAATCGGCTCTCCGCCGGCGGATACGGACAGTCGTACGCGGGGTTGAAGAGGCAGAACGGGTGATACGCCCGGTTGAAGTCGAGGTCGTAGACGCCCGTCGGAGTCCGCTCGAGGTCGAGATAGCGTCCCCCCTGGTAGGTCTCCACACCGTTTGTCAGGTCTCCGAACGGCACGAAGAGCCGACGCATGTCTTTTTCGTCCGCTTCGACGAACGCGCCGAGCGACATCGGCTGCCCCTTCAGGCCGAAGGAGAGCGTCCCGACCCGGCGCATCTGCCGGCGCTGGCCGGTAGAGGTCGGCATCTCGACGGCCGGTCCGTCGGGCGCCCGCTGCAGAATCGCTGGAATCCGATATCCGGGATCCAGGGGGAAATATGTCAGGGGGCCGAAGGTGGCCCGTCGGTCCTCCGGGACCGGCGACTCGGGCGACTCGCGCATGAACTGGTCTTTTTCGGCATGCCATGCCGCGATCTGCTCGGCATACGACAGGGGAGCGGCCGCACAGCCGGCCATCACTCCAGAGAGTAACGCGGCCACGCACATGCGAGGTACGTTCACTGGCGGCGACCATCGGGCTGAAGCACCGGAAGGGACGTCGCGTTCCAGCCGCCGCCGAGCGCCTTGATCAGCAGGACGCTTGCCGCGAGCCGGCGCGAAAGGATCGAGACCGCCGCGCGTTGATTCGAGAGCGCCGCGTTCTGCGCGGTAATGACTTCAAGGTAGCTCGTGACGCCGCCGCGATACCGGGTCGTGGCCAGCGCCAGCGAGCGCTCTGCCGCCGCGACCGCGGCCGCCTGGATGTCTGCTTCCTCTCGGAGCACGCGCAACGTGGCGAGGCTGTCTTCGACCTCCTGCAGCGATCGCAGGATCGTCTCCTGGTAGAAGGCGACCGTCTCGTCATAACCCGCGCGCGCCTGCGCGGAGACGGCGCGGCGGCGGCCGCCGTCGAACAGCGTGGCCGCGGCCGCCGGGCCGGCCGACCAGAACGTACTCAGTCCGCTCAACCAGCTCAGAAGCGAGCGGCTTTCGAAGCCGGCCGCAGCGGTCAAGAGGAGTCGCGGAAAGAAGGCCGTCTGCGCGATCCCGACTTCGGCACCGGCTGCGGCGATGCGCCGTTCGGCGGAGGCGACGTCGGGGCGACGCTCGAGCAGATCCGAGGGCAGCCCCATCGGAATTTCGGGCGGCGGGCTCGCGAGCGGCGACGAGGGCACCTGCAGTGCCGCCGGGGCTTTCCCGGTAAGCACGGCGATCGCGTGTTCGAGGGACGCCCGGCGCGCCCCGAGATCCACGGCCTGCGCGCGCGTCGCTTCGAGCTGCGTCTCCGCCAGCGAGACATCCGCCTGCGACGCGATGCCGCCGGCGAACCGGTTCTGCGTCAGCTCCAGCGCGCGCCGAAAGGCGGCGACCGAGTTGTCGAGGATCACGCGCTCGGCGTCCAGGCCCCGCAGCTCGAAGTAGTCCAGCGCCAGTTCGGCGTGCAGCGACAACCGGACGGCTTCCAGATCCGCGGCGCTCGCCTGCGCGGTCGCGCGCGCCGCGTCGATCCCGAGGCGCACCCGGCCCCACACGTCCGCCTCGTACGACACGTCGGCCGGCAGGATGAAGTCCGAGCTGCTCTGGTGCGCGGTCGCGTTGGGACGATTGCCCGACTGCTCGCCGGCGATGATCTGCGGCGCCGTGCTGAGCTGCGGGTATCGCGAGGCTCGCGCGATGCCTATCGCCGCGCGCGCCTGGAGAAACCGCGCCTGGGCGGCACGCAGGGTGTCGTTCGACACGTCGACGGGAGCCTCGAGGGCGTTCAGCTGAGGATCGCCGAACATCTCCCACCACGCGCCGCGCAGCGCCTGATCCGCGGGCTGTCCGGCCTTCCAGTCGGCCGACTCCTCCGCCGCCCCCACCGGGACGACCTGGCCATCGGTCAACGAGTCGGGCGGATTGATGACGATGACTTCGGCGCCGGTCAGCCCCGCGATGACTTCCACGGAACTACCGAAGTCCCGCCCGATGGTGATCGGGATCAGGCTGATCGTGTCGTTCTTCACCGTCGCCACACGAAGGCCATCGGTCCGGAAGATGGGGGTGTTCACGGGCAGACGGAACGTGGTGTCGCTGGTCGGCACGTTGAAGTGCA
>DAIUEK010000121.1:0-2073 GCA_036845165.1 Vicinamibacterales bacterium
GATGGTCAGCGCAGGGTGAAGGTCAGCTCGATGTTCACGAGCACCGGCACCGGCTGCCCCTTGTAGGTGCCGGGCCGGAAGCGCCACTGCCTGACGGCGAGGACGGCCTGCTGGTCGAGGCCGAAGGTCGAGTCGAGCGAGCGCGTAATCTTGATGCGGGTCGGATCGACCGAGCCGTCCGGCAGCACCACCGCCTCCATCTCGACGAGCCCCTGCAGCTTCGCGCGCATGGCGTCGCCGGTGTAGTTCGGCTTCACTTCCTTGATCAGCACCGGCGACGTGACGCCGTTGCCTTCATGATACTCGCCGCCGCCGAATCCGCCACCCGATCCGTCGCCCAAACCGGAACCGCTCCCGGTGCCGATACCAGTTCCTTTACCGCCGCCGCCGGCGCCGATGCCGCTGGTGTCGATCTGGGAGAGCGCCCCCGGCAACGTCTGCACGGCCGTCGCCGTCTGCACCGGAATGTTCAACTCGAGCACGGGGGTATCCGACGGCCTTGGAATCGGCGTGACCTGTACGGGCTTCGTTGCGACGACCTCGGCCTTTCGCGGCGGCGCGGGGTCCTTGGGCCTGCCGCCTCCGCCGCCGCCCGGCCCCTTCTTGTCGAGGAAAACGACCTGGAACTTCTCGTTGAACTGATTGGCGGTCTGGACCACCTGGGTGACGTGGGTGGCCGCGTAAATCAGGATGCCGAGCACGATGACGTGCACGACGGCCGAGACGCCGGTGCCTTCCCACAAGCTGGTCTTCAACTGGTGAGCGGCGGGCATTTCGCCGACTAAAAGGCGGGCGTTGGGGCTGGCGCCCTCGAATTTTGCGTGGGGCATGCCGACGACTGTCATTGTGGCCGAGCCGGTCTTGAACCGCAACTGCAATAACGGTGCTAGCACGGGCTCCTCCGAACGCGTGGAAACCCTGCGTTAGTACGGGTTGCGCGTCCTGTCCTTAGGACGCCGGGTCACCGGATCTGGTCGCGTTACGCTAGAGTCTGATGCGAGTGTTCGACGCGGTGATCGCCGGGGCGGGCCCGGCCGGGGCGATGGCGGCGCGCGACCTGGCGAAGCAGGGGGCGCGCGTGGCGCTGGTGGACGGCAGCCATCCGCGAGAAAAACCCTGCGGCGGCGGCGTGACCGGGCGGGCGCTGGAGATCCTGGGCGAGCGGACCGATCGGGGCGACGGCCAGACCATCGACACCGTCACCTTCGAAGCGGGCGGCCGCCGCGCGAGCGTCGCGCTTCCGGACGGCGAACTCCTGCGCGTCTTCTCTCGCGAGGCCTTGGACCTCGCGCTCCTCCGCCAGGCCATTGACGCGGGGGCGGTGCATATCCCGTCGCGGCTGGCCGGTGCCTCGCGGGACGGAGCGCGCTGGCTGATTGACCTGGGCGATCAGCAACTGGCAACGCCGTGGCTCCTCGGAGCCGATGGCTCCGCCGGCGTGGTTCGGAAGCAAGTGTTCCGCCCGTTCGAGCGCCGCCAGCTGTCCATCGCCGCGGGCTCCTACGTCGATGCGATCGACACAGGGGAGATCGTGATTGGTTTCATCGATCATCCGCGCGGATACCTGTGGTCGTTTCCCCGGCCCGGGCACCTGGCCGTCGGCACGTGCGCCCAGGCCAACGAGACCACGACCGCCGAGATGCACGCGGTCACGGATCGATGGCTCGACGGCTACGCGCCGGCCGCCGGTCGTCGGCGGCGGCGCTACGCATGGCCGATTCCCTCGCTCGACGCCCTTGACGTAGACGCCGAAGAGCCGTCAGGCGACGGATGGATGCTGCTCGGCGACGCCGCCGGCCTCGTCGATCCCATCACGCGTGAAGGCATCTTCTTCGCGCTGCGCTCGGGCATGCTCGCCTCCGCGGCGCTCGGCTCCGCCGCCCCCGCGCGGACATACGCCGACGCGGTCCGCGACGAGCTGCACGACGAGCTGCGCCGCGCGGCGCGGCTCAAGGCAGGCTTCTTCCGGCCGCGATTCACGGGCCTGCTGATCGACGCGCTCGAGGAAAGCGACGGGATCCGCGACGTGATGATCGATCTGATCGGCGGCCGGCAGGGCTACAAGGGCCTGAA
>DAIUEK010000121.1:2173-6297 GCA_036845165.1 Vicinamibacterales bacterium
TGATCATCATCCTGATCTTCGGGGCAAATCGCCTGCCGGAGATTGGACGTGGGATCGGCAAGGGCATCAAGAACTTCAAGGACGCGACCAAGGACAGCCACGACGACAAGGTCTAGAGGATGACGCGCGCGTCCCCGACGCGCCGCGTGACGCGCTCGCGATCCAGCCACTCCAGGAGCGGAATCGCATACTTCCGCGAGACGCCGTAGCGCTCCTTGAACCCGGCGACATCCACTTTCGCCGCGCCCTGCCCCTTCAAGGCCTTCACTTCCTGCTTCAGCCGATCCAGCGACTGGACATGAAACAGGAGCGTGTCCACTTTCACGAGCGTCTTCTGCCTGACCAGTAACTTCGACACGCGGTCGGCCACGGACGTGGCGACCCCGGCGGTCGACGCGGCGGCGGCGATATCGGGGGGCGACAAGCCGGCCTCGCGGAACACGCGATCGAGCGCCTCCTGCGCGCGCGCTTCCTCCGCCGTCAGCGACACGCCGCGGCCCGGCTGCGCGAGCCGATCGCGTCCGGCCACCTGTCCCGCCTCCGACAGCCTCAGCAGCACGGCGTCGAACAACGCCGGGGAGGCCAGGCCGAAGATCCGCTCGCGCGCCTCCTCGCGCGGGATCCCCTCTGAAATAGGGTTCGCGCGATGGTGCTCGGCGACGGCCGCGATCAGTTTGCCCTCGAGGGCTCGTACCAGCGGGGCGCTGAACAGCGCATCGCCGACGAGGAGCACCTTCCCGGCCGCCGAGAGTTCCCGTCCCAACGCGGCCGCCGCCCCCACCGTGATCCCCGCGCGTCTGCCGAGCGCGTCGAGCGACAGGCCGGCCCCGCGCCGCTCCTCCACGAACACCATCGCCGCGCCTGCCTCGCCGGAGCCGCCCTGCGCAGACGGGGAGACCTCCCCGGTGAGGCGTGCAAAACGGGCGGCGGCCGTCGCGGTCCGGATCGGCGTCCGCGCAGGAAGCGGATCGAGCACGCGTCCGCCGCCGATCGTGATCGCCGGCGAGTACGCGCGGATAATGAAACGATCCCCCCGCGTCAGCACCGCCGGCGCCTCGAGGCGAATCCGCGCGAACGCACGACCTCCACCCTGCAGCTCCGCGAGCCCCGGGCCCGACGTATTCCGATCCGCGTGGTCCGCGTGTGCCATAGCCAGCGCGACCCGCCCGAGAAGCTCCGTGGTGCCGTGATGAAAGCGGACGCGCGCGCCGTGGCGCAGCGGCCGGGCATCCGGCAGAAGATCGATCGTCGCATCGAACCGGCGGGTCGCTTCGAAGGCTCCCGGGCGCGTCAGCGTGTCGCCGCGCTGGAGGTCGGCCACGTCCACGCCCCCCAGGTTCACGGCCACCCGTCGTCCCGCCGCCGCTTCGGGCTGCGCCGCGCCGTGGACCTGCAGACCGCGCACTTTCACACGGCGCTCTGAGGGGAGGAGCACCAGCTCCTGGTCCACGCGCATCGTCCCGCTCGTCAGCGTGCCGGTGACGACGGTCCCGAAGCCGCGCATCGAGAACACGCGGTCGATTGGCAGCCTCGGCGCGCCGTCCACGGCGTGATCGGGCAGGCCGGCGGCGAGCCGCGCCAATCCCTCACGCAGGGCGTCGAGGCCGTCGCCGGTCTTCGACGAGACCGCGAGGATCGGCGCATCCGCGAGGGCCGACCCGGCCACCAGCTCGCGCGCGTCGAGGCGCGCGAGCTCGAGCGTCTCGGCGTCCACGAGGTCCGACTTGGTGAGCGCGATGAGACCGGAGCGGACATGAAGCAGCCGGCAGATCGCGAAGTGCTCGCGCGTCTGCGGCATGACGGATTCGTCCGCCGCGATGACGAGCAGGACGGCGTCGATCCCTCCGACACCCGCGAGCATGTTCTTCACGAACCGCTCGTGGCCGGGCACATCGACGAACGCCATGTCGACGTCGCCCACCTGGGCGTGCGCGAAGCCCAGGTCGATCGTGATGCCGCGCGCCTTCTCTTCCTTCAGGCGATCCGGATCGATGCCGGTCAGCGCCTTGACCAGCGCGCTCTTGCCGTGGTCGATATGACCGGCAGTGCCGATGACAACCGAGCGCCGGTTCGGGGGGTTCAACGGGTTCAACGGGTTCGGCGCTTCGCGCCCCGTTCGTTCTTACCGGGGCGCGGCTTCCGCCTTCCGGTCTTCAGGTGCCGCTCCGACTTGGGCTGGGCCTTACTGCGCCGCGGCCCGCGGTTCTGCTCGGACTCGCGCACCTTCTCGAGAATCTGCACCAGCCCGAGATCGATCTGGCGGCGCTCCATGTCCACCTTGATCACCTGCACGCGAACCTTGTCGCCGAGCCTGTAGACCTGGCCCGTGTGCTCGCCGCGCAGCACGTGCGCGCGCTCGATGAACCGATAGTAGTCGTCGGCCATGGTCGAGACGTGGACCATGCCTTCGACGAAGTGCTCCACCAGCTCGATGAACAGGCCGAACGCCGTGACGCCGGTCACGTAGCCTTCGAACTCGTCACCGACCTTGTCCGCCATGAAGCGGACTTTCTTCCACTGCACCAGCTCGCGTTCCGCTTCCGCCGCGCGCCGCTCGCGCTCCGATGTGTGCCGCCCCATCTCCGGCAGGTCTTCCGTAAGCTCCTCGACGCGCTCGTTCGACATCCCCCGCCGCGATTCGCGCAGGGTCCGATGGACGACGAGGTCGGGATAGCGCCGGATCGGCGACGTGAAATGCGTGTAGCTGCTCGCGGCCAGCCCGAAATGCCCGCTGTTGGTCTCCGCATAGCGCGCCTTCTGCATCGTCCGCAGCATGAGGAAGGCGATCGGCTTCTCCTCGGGCTTCCCGTGGATCTGCTCCACGAGCTTCTGGAAGTGCCGTGGACGCACGGCATTGGGGGGCACCCCGAGGCTGTACCCCAGCGTGGAGACGAACTCCTCGAACTGCTCCACCTTCAGCGGATCGGGGGCCTCGTGGATGCGATAGAGCGTGGGGACGTGCCCGTCGTCGAGATGCTGGGCGACCGTCTCGTTCGCGACCAGCATGAACTCCTCGATGATCCGGTTAGCGATGCGCCGCTCCGCGGCGATGATCTGCTTGACCATCCCCTCGTCGTCCAGGATGATTTCCGGTTCCTTGAGATCGAAGTCGATGGAGCCCCGGCGCCGGCGCCGCTCGTTCAGGATCTGGAACAGGTCGCGCATCGTCTCGAACATCGGGACGAAGGCCTTGTACTTCGCCATCAGCTCGGGGTTGCGATCCATCAGGATCGCGCTGACGTCCGTGTAGGTCATGCGCGCGTCGCTGTGCATCACGCCGTCGTGGATTTCGTGGCGGAGCACGGTGCCCTGCCGATCGATTTCCATCAGGCAGGACTGCACGAGCCGATCGACGTGCGGGTTGAGGCTGCAGAGCCCGGTCGAGAGCTCGGACGGGAACATGTGGACGGCGCGGTCCGGGAAATAGACCGACGTGCCGCGCTCGTACGCTTCCTCGTCGAGCGCCCCTCCCTCCTGGACGTAATGCGCGACGTCCGCGATATGGACGCCCAGCCAGTGATTGCCGTTCGGCAGCTTCTCGATCGTGATCGCGTCGTCGAAATCGCGCGCGTGCTCGCCGTCGATCGTCACGGTCGCGATCTGCCGGAAGTCGGTCCGGCCTTTGATGTCCCTCTCCTTCACGGCGTCGCCGAGGCGCGTGGCTTCCTCGACCGCGTCGTCGCTATGCTTGTCGGTGATGCCAAACTTCCGGATGATGATCTCGGTGTCGACGCCGGGCTCCTCGATGTCTCCGAGCACCTCCAGGACCCGGCCGAGCGCGGGACGCGTGGGCGTGGGCCAGCGGGTGATCTCGGCGACCACCATGTCCGCCGGCTTGGCGTCCCGGCGCTCCTCGGACGGGATCTGCACGTCCATAATCAGCCGGCGATCGAACGGCACGAGATAGCCGGTCCCCGACTCGTCGACGTCGAACCGGCCCACGATATTAGCGGACCCGCGCTCCAGGATGCGGACGATGCGCCCTTCGGCGCGATCGTCGCGGGTCCGCTCGACGCGCGCGACCACGCGGTCGCCATGCATCGCTTGATTCAGGTTGGCCCCCGCGATGAAGATGTCGCCGGCCACGCCGTCGACCGGCTTGTCGGGGATCACGAAGCCGAAGC
>DAIUEK010000122.1:0-6278 GCA_036845165.1 Vicinamibacterales bacterium
CCACACCGGCGAATCCGCCCGCCCTCGTCGCGGGCCCGCGGATGATCATCCGCGGCGGCACGTCCCCGTCGTCGGTGATGGACCAGGCGCCGATGAAGCCGGCCGTGTCGCCGCCCCCCTCCGCGTCAACCAGATCGTCATCGCGCTCCCCGCGAGTCTGCTGCACGCGCAGGGCCGCGAGCGCCTTCTCGTTCGTGTAGAGGTCGGCTTCCTTCTGCGGCGTCGGCATCTGGCGGCGGAAGGCCTGCACCGCGACGTAGATCATCCCGCGCTCGGTGTCCAGCTTCAGCTGCCGGAATCGCCCCACGACGCCGCTGTTCGGTCCGCCGATGTGACGGATGGGCGCCACGTCGCCGTCCGCCAGGCGATCGAACACGTAGAGGCCGTTCGGACCACCCGCCGAACGGTTCGCCGCGACGATCACGTTGTGCACCGGATCGACCGCGACGCCGACGATGTCGCGGAAGTCGGTCTTCAGGCCGCCGATCTTCCGCTTCGGCGCGACGTCGCCGTTCGCCAGGCGATCGAAGACGAGAATCGCGCGCGAGCTCGAATCCGCCGCGACGATCTCGCCGTTCACGGGATCGACTTCGACCGTCTGCGGCCGGATCAAGCCCGTGTGCGATCCCTGGATGATCCGGATCGGCAACTGGTCGCCGCGGGCGTCCCCTTTGAACACCAGCACCGCGCCCGATAGCGCCACCGGCACGATGATCTCGTCATGCACCGCGTCGAACGCGAGGCCGTGCATCGTCCGGCTCAGGTGTGTCTGCTGGCCTTCAATGGTCCTGTCTGGCGTGACGTTTCCGTTTGCCCCACGGGCAAACCCCGAGATTCTCGGGACGCTCACTCAATTGGGCACCAGCAGTTCCTGCCGGATGGGGTCGTAGGCCGCGGACGCCGCGTTGGTAAAGCCGGTCGTCGGCGTGTTCGCGGGCGCGTTCCGGATGATGCGCTTCGGCGCCACGTCGCCCGACGCCGTACGGTCGAACACCACCGCGGTGTGATCGGCGTAGTTGGCGACCCAGATCTCGTTGTTTTTCGTGTCAACGCCGACGGCGACCGGTCCGACGATGCCGGTGCGTGGGCCCCCGATGAAGCGCGCCGGGGCGACGTCGCCATTCGCGGACGTCGGGAAGATCAGGATCGACGAGCTCCCGTAGTTGGCGATGAGCAGCTCGTTGCGCGGCTTGTCGACGGTGATGCCCATCGGCCACGCAAGCTGCGTGCGTTTTCCCTGGATCGACCGGATCGGCGCGACGTCTCCGGTGACCGACGCCTTGTAGACGCGAATGGAGGACGGCTCGAAACGGCCGGGAATGTACTTGCCGGGGAAGGCGGGCTCGTCGCCCGCGTACGAGCGCATTTCCGTCCAGTTGCCGTGGTTCGCGGCGAACACCTCGTCCTTCGTATCGTCGAGGAACACGCCGTGCGGATCCTCGAGCTGCGTGTTCATGCCGCGAATCGTGCGCTTGGGCCGCACGACGCCGGAGTCCTCGCTGCCGTAAATCGAGATGCCCTGGTACTGCTGGCTGGTGACGGCGAGCTCGTCGTGCTCGGCGTCGAGCGACAGCCCCCACGACTGGTGCGGCACGGTCAGCGAGCGCACCGGCTTCGCGTCGCCGTTGGCGTCGTAGGAGAACACCTCGAGGCCACCGCCGTCGTTGTTGGTCACCATCACTTCCCGGCGTTTGGGATTGACGGCCACGCCGGCGACGAACCCGAGCTTCACGCTGGGGCCGATGACGCGGCCGCGCGGCTCGGTCACCTTGGGCGAGGCCCCGCCCGCCGTCCGGTCATAGATGAGCAGGCCGTGGCGGTTCTCGTCGCTCATCGCGACGATGCCGTTTTCGCCGTCGACAGCCATGCCGTCGTAGGTGGGCCAGGGGTCCAGCACCGCCGCCGTCGGCGGGATGTTGCCGCCGATGGTGCCTTTGCCCGGCCAGCCGCGCGGCGAGCCGTCGGATTCCTGCTTGGGGGCCGATCCGGCACGCTGGCTGGACTGATACGCCGCAATCGATGCCTGGTACGCCGCGCTTTCTTCCGGTGACGGCGGCATCAAGCAGACATCAGCGGGCTCGACCGACTCGACGAGCGGCAATGCGATTCCTGCCGCGATCGTCGACTTCTCCCTGGCGGGGCCCCACATGAGTATGGCGACCGCCAGCGGCACAACCATCGCGCGTTTCATCATTTTCGCGACTCCATTGGTAAGACCATACCAAGCATCCGCGTGCAGTTTACCGCGTTCCCGCTTCTTCGTCACCCGCGTACTTTTTCGGGGCGTCCTCGCCCTCCAAGGGGCGGTTTGGCCGGAATCGGACCCGCCCTTGCCGTGTCAGTGGATGCTATGATCCGCGCGTCACTGCACGGAGCCCCATGCGCCAGCTGTTTTTGACCACCGTTGTCCTCTTTGCGCTCGCCACGGTGCGCGCGCAGCAGGTGAATCCCTCCGCCTTCGCCGAGCTGCGCTGGCGCTCGATCGGACCGCCCCGGTCCGGCTATGTGTCGTCACCCGCGGGCGTCCCCGGCGATCCCACGACCTACTACGTCGGTCTGCCGGAAGGCGGCGTATGGAAGACGACCAATGGCGGCACCACGTGGAAGCCGATCTTCGATGACGTGCGCGTCGCGTCGGTGGGCGCCGTCGCCGTGGCGCCGTCCGATCCGAAGATCGTGTACGTCGGCACCGGCAATCAGTCCGGTTGGTCGTTCACGATCGGCAAGGGCGTCTACAAGTCGGTCGATAGCGGACGCACCTGGACGAATGTCGGATTGTCCGCGTCGCAGTACATCGGCGGCATCGTCGTCGATCCCCGCAACGCCAGCAACGTGCTCGTCGCCGCATTAGGTCCACGCGCCGCGGGAGCGGGCGGGGCTGGACGCGCCGGCGGCGCTGCCGTGGCACCGGGGGCCGGCGAGCGCGGCGTGTATCGATCGAGCGATGGCGGCCGCTCCTGGACGCGCGTTCTGCCGGCGGACGGCTCGTCGGGCGCCTCCGACGTGTATATCGACTACGCCGATCCGCAGATCGTCTATGCGTTGCTCACGGGAGGCCCGCCCCAACCGGCCGGCCCGGGCACCGGTGCCTACAGGTCCGCCGACGGTGGCCTCACGTGGCAGAGGGTCGGAGGGCGCGGCCTGCCGGATGGCGCGCGCATCTCCGCGTTTGCGGTCTCATCGGGTACCCACGGCCGCAGGCTGTATGCGGTCGCGGGTCTGGGAGGCGGCCGCGGCGCGGGCAGCAACCGGGGCCTGTATCGCTCCGATGACGGCGGGGAAACCTGGACACTCGGCACGCGCCAGCTTGCGAGCGCGGGCGGCAAGATCTACGCCGATCCGCAGCATCCTGATGTCATGTACCTCATGGGCACCGCGATCTACCGCTCAATCGACGGCGGACAGCACGTCGCGGCGTTCTGGGGCGCGCCGAGCGGCGCCGACCCGCGTTTTCTCTGGATCGATCCGACGAACGCCAGGCGGATGATCGCGGGCGTCGATCAGGGACCGGCGATCTCGGTGGATGGCGGCGAGTCGTGGACGCCGTATTACGGATTGACGAACGGCCAGTTCTACCGTGTGTCGACCGACTACGACTTCCCGTACCACGTCTGCGGTCCGCAGCAGGATTCCGGAACGGCGTGTGTCCTGAGCCGCAGCGACTTCGGCGAGATCAGACCGAACGACTGGTACCCGGGCGGCGGTTTCGAAAATGGATTTCTGATCGCCGACCCGCTCGACACGCGCTACATGTACACGCAGGGCTGGTATCACGTGCTGCGTCGCTTCGATCGCGCGACCGGCCAGGTCGTCGTGCTGTACCAGCCCGCGCCCGACGACCGCTTCGGCGGTGCGCCGCCGCTCGCCTTCTCGCCGCAGGATCCGCACACGCTGTACATGGCCGCGCAGCACGTGCTCATGTCGAGCGATCGAGGTCGGTCGTGGCATGCCATCAGTCCCGATCTCGCCGCGCCGCCTGGCGCGCCGGCCCAGCCAGCCGCCCCGACCGGAGGCGTCGGCGCCCCGGCCCCTGGCGGATCGATCCAGTCGCTGGCCCCGTCGCCGGTCGCCGGCGGCCTGATCTGGGTCGGCACCAGCACGGGTCTAATCCAGCTGACACGCGACGGCGGAAAGACATGGACGAACGTGACGCCGCCGAATCTGCCGCCTGCCGGCGTCAACGTCATCGACGCGTCGCACAAGGACGCGGGCACTGCGTACGTCGCGCTGTTGTCGCGCGACGCGCATCCGCATATCTATCGCACCAGCAATTACGGACAGGGCTGGCAGGAGATCTCGACCGGCCTGACCGACGGCGAGATCGTGCGGGTCGTTCGCGAGGACCCCGTCGATCCCAACCTCCTCTACGCCGGCACCGTCACGAGTGTCTGGGTCTCGTTCGACCGCGGCGACCACTGGCAGTCACTGCAGCTCAATCTGCCGGCCACCGTCGTGAGCGACCTGACCGTCCACGACAGCGACCTGGTGATTTCAACGTACGGGCGTGGCTTCTGGATCCTCGATGATGTCTCGCCGCTGCGGCAGGCCCGGGCTGCCCTCGCGTCAAACGCACCGGCATTCCTCTTCCGTCCGTCGCCGGCGTCGCGCGCGCGCTGGGACAACACGCAGGATACGCCGCTGCCGCCGGAAATGGTCGTGGGCGAGAACCCGCCTGAGGGTGCGATCCTCGACTACTACCTGGCTGCCCCGGCGTCCGGCGCCGTCACGCTGGCGCTAAGCGATGCCTCCGGTGGGCTCATCCGCGAATACTCGAGCGTCGCGCCGCCGCCGGACACGACGATGGCGAACGTGCCCGACTACTGGATCGCTCCGCCGGTGGTCCTGGCCACGACGGCAGGGATGCACCGCCTCGCATGGGACCTGCGCTATGCCGATCCGCCGTCGCTGAACTACGGCTACAGCGGCAACCCGCTCGACTATCGCGAGTACACGTTGAACTGGCACGCGATCCCCGGGCGTACGCCGCGGTCGACGCTGGTTGGACCCATGGTGGTGCCGGGAACCTACACCGCGAAGCTGACCGTGGACGGCCGGAGCTATACGCAGCCGGTCACGGTCGTCCCGGACCCGCGCGTCGCGGTTCCAGCCGCCGCGCTCGCTGCGCAATTCCACTTGCAGCAGCGCATGGTCGGCGGCATCGCCGCGACGTACCACGCCGTCAACTACATTCAGCAATTGCGCGCCGCCCTGGCGGCACGGACGACGGAGGCGGCCAACATCGGCGCGGGGGCGCAAATCGCGACCGCCGTACAGGCGCTCGACACGGCACTCGCGCCGATCGCTACTGGACCGAGCGGCTTCGGTGTCGCCCACCGCGACCTCGGCCGCCGGCTCAACGACATGCTCGTGGCCGACTTCGAGCCCACGCCGAGCGTGATCGCCGGCGTGGATGGACCATGCGAAGCGATCGATCACGCGCTCGATGGTCTGCGGCGGCTCCAAACCACGAGCGTCGCTGAGCTGAACGCCTCGCTGGCGCGCGCCGGCCTCGCCGTGCTGCCCGTGTGGACACCGCCCGCCGCGCCCGCCTGTGGACCGAAGTAATACTCTTCGGGGGCGGCCTTCCAGGCACAAGAGATCCAGTGCGCCCACCGCCGACGGACGGAGTGCCGGCGTCGGTGGACTGGCTGGTGGCATCTCATGCCAGTGCTCCCGTCTTTGTCATCTCCCAGACATGTCAAAACGATTACAATGGCCGCCGCTCCGATGCAGATCTTCTGCAGGCTTAGCGCGCGCGCTTCGCAACCACTAACGAGGCCTCCCATGACCAGACAGTTGCTCACGGCACTTGCCTTTCTCTCCGCGGCCAGCCTGGCCGCGCCGCGCGTCGGGCACGCGCAAACGTTCAACGTTCAAAAGTTCGATATCAAAGGCGAAGGCGGCACGGACTACGTCGCCGTCGAAGCGGCCACGGGCCGGGTGTTCGTGTCACGAAGCACCCACATGATGGTGGTCGAAGGGGCCACCGGCAAGGTGCTCGGCGACATTCTGAACACGCCGGGCGTGCATGGCGCCGGCCTCGCCACCAAGGCTGGTCACGGGTTTACGACGAACAGCGGCGACCAGACCGTCACGATGTTCGATCTGAAGACGCTGGAGGTGCTCAGGCAGATCAAGGTCGGCCCCGGTCTCGACGGCATCATGTACGACGAGGCCGATGACAAGATCATCCTCACGAATCACAGCCGCCCGATCGGCACCGTCACCGCGATCGATCCCAAGACCGGTGACATCGTCGCCACCGTCGAGCTCGAAGA
>DAIUEK010000123.1:0-1066 GCA_036845165.1 Vicinamibacterales bacterium
ACCGACGTCTGAAACTGCCGGTAGTCGCTGTAGTCCGCGCGGCCGGTGATACGGTCCCACGCGCTGAACCGCGTCCCGTCGTAGGTCTCCGCCATGGTGGCGGGCAGCCACATGTCGACCGCCGCGACGCGCTGGTAGGTGACGTCGACTTCCGCGGAACCGCGGGCCGTGGCGCCGCCGGGCGAGCCAAAATCACTCATCCGTATCCGCGTACGCACGACCGTGCCGTCCGCCGGATTCACCCACACGCTGCCCTCCATCGGGACCGACCGCCCCTCGGGCGTCCTGATCAACGTCGGCCTCTCGGTCTCGCGGAACGCGATCTCCCACGTGGCGTCCGCGCCCGCGTGCTTCCTGGTGAACTTGAATCGCACCAGGTTGTCAGCCTTAAAGAAGAAGAGCGCGGTCGTCGGCACGTTGAAGTTACGGAGGACCGAGCCGATATTGAAACGCGCGCTCTCGTCGGAGATGCGCCGCGCCTCGTCGTAGCTGGCTGACGCGGACATGAGGGACTGGATGAGCCGCTCCTCGCGATTCTCGACCTTCCTGCCGTCGACCTCGACGACGTCCCGGAACCCCATCCAGCCGCGGATGCCCTCGACCTTCACGATCGCAAAGTCCGACACGAGGACGCGATGCCCGGATCCTCCCACGCGGCTGCTGTTGACGTCCTGCGTATAGCGCTCGGTCGCGACGACGATGGACGCCTTCTCGCCGTAGGCCTCGACGTAGCCGCCCATGCGCCGCAGAACATCTTTCAAAGACGGCTCGTCTGCGGGAGACCGCGCCGCCGCCAAGGATGCGATACCCAGAAGCGCCGCGAAGGCGAGGGGACGAGCCATATCAGGCTTTAAACTTTAGACTTTAGGCTTTGGGCTTTTCGTGTCTACTCCGCTGTTCCGGACAGGAGCGGCTCGCACGGCAGCGCCTTCGCGCCGCTCTCGGTACACACCGCGTAGTTCACGTTGCTCTTCTCGTCGTACATCGAGACTCCCGCGTACTCGCCCTGCACGTTCAGCACGTAGAAGTTGATGTTGAAGTTCGGATCGCCGTTCGGCTTCAGCAG
>DAIUEK010000123.1:1166-6250 GCA_036845165.1 Vicinamibacterales bacterium
CGTTCAGCACGTAGAAGTTGATGTTGAAGTTCGGATCGCCGTTCGGCTTCAGCAGCCGCTTCTCCACCGTGTTCGCCTTGATGCGCTTCAGCCCTTCCATCCCCGCGTCTTTGGGATGCATGCCCCGCCGCATGGCGTCGACGACCAGGAACGACGTCAGGTTGAAGAGGTTGGCTTCGCCGCGCCCGGTAGACCCCGCGGCGCCGACGTCGCCGTCCACGTAAAGCCCCGCGCCGAGGACGGGCGAGTCGCCGAGGCGTCCCGGGATCTTCCATGCCATCCCGCTCGTCGTCGTCACGCCGCAGACCTCACCCTTCGCGTTGACGCCGTTGCAGTTGACGGTCCCGTAGAAGTGATTCGGATCGACCCATCCCTCGCGCATCATGTCGAGGTCCAGCTGCCGCATCGCCGCCTGGCGCTTGATGGGATCGAGATAGTGCAACGGATCGCTCCGGCGCTTCCATTCGAGCCACGCCTTGCGCGAGCGCTCCGTGTTCAGGTCGTCCTCGATCTTGAACCCCATGCCGCGCGCGAACTCCTGCGCCCCCTTGCCGACGATGAGGTGATGGTCGGTTTCCTCCATCACCTTGTACGCGACGAGGGACGGCGTGCGCACCCCTTCGATCGCGCCGACGCCGCCGGCGCGCTTCTTCGGGCCGTGCATGCAGCACGCATCCAGCTGGACGATCCCGTCGGCGTTGGGCAAGCCGCCGTAGCCGACGCTCGTGTCGAGGGGATCGAGCTCGACGATGTTGACGCCGGCAATCAGCGACTCGAGGACGTCGGTGCCCTGCATCATCATCGAGAACGCCGTCTCGATGCAGGTCTTGTCTCCACCGTTCTTGAAGATGTGGCCGTTTCCGGAGGCGATCACCGTCGGTGTTGCGCGCGTCTTTGTCAGCATCGTGGGACCCTGCGCCGGGCGCGTCGAAGACTGGCCAAGGGGCGGGACGGCCGCGGCCGCCGCGAGTCCCGCGGTGCTGGTGACGACGAACTCACGGCGGGAGATCTTCTCAGACATCGCGCGGCTCCTACGGCTCAGTTTGCGGACGGGCTTGGAGATTGTAGACTACGCTGTCCGTCAGGCGGCGGCAATTCCCACATGCAACGATCCATATCCATCGACACCATCCGGGACGCGGCGCGGTCGATCTACGACGTCGCGATCCGGACGCCGCTCGTGCCAATCGGCGTGATCGCGCCCGGCGGCCCGGAGATCTTTCTCAAGCTCGAAACCCTGCAGCCGATCGGCTCCTTCAAGATTCGGGGCGCCTACAACGCCGTGCGGCGGCTATCGCCCGCCCAGCTCGCGAACGGCGTGTGGACGGTCAGCGCCGGGAACGCCGCGCAGGGCGTCGCGCTCGCCGCGCGCCGCGTGGGTGCGCGCTGCAGCGTCATGGTGATGGACACCGCGCCGGACGCGAAGCTTCGCGCCATCGACCGTCTCGGCGCCACGATCGTGAAGGCGACCTACGACGAGTGCTGGCGGACGGTCGAGGAACACGGCTCCGACCGCATGACGGGACATTTCGTCCACCCCTTCGACGACGACGACTTCATCAGCGGCAACGGGACCGTGGGACTCGAAATCGTCGAAGACCTGCCGGACGTGGACGCGGTCGTCGCCGCGGTCGGCGGCGGCGGGCTGCTCTCAGGCATCGGGGTCGCGTTCCGCGCGCTGCGCCCGGGCGCCAAGGTCTACGCGGCCGAACCGGAGACCGCCGCCCCGCTGCAGCGGTCGATGCAGGCAGGGAAAGCCAGCCGGTTCGAAGAGTGGCAGGCGTCCTTCGTCGACGGCGCGGGGGGCAAGTCCGTGCTCGACACGATGTGGCCGCTGCTGCACGAGTACGTCCATGCCTCGATCGTCGTCTCGCTGGACGACGCGGCGCGCGCGATGCGCCTGGTCGCCGAGCGCGCCCGCGTGATTGCCGAGGGGGCCGGCGCCTGCGCCGTCGCGGCCGCGGTGTCCCCGTCCATGGCCGCGCGCGGCCACACGAAGGTCGTCGCCGTCGTCTCGGGCGGCAACGTCGATCTCGCAAAATTCGCGCAGCTCGTGGGCGCCTGTCCGCCTAAAGCCTAAAGCCCATATCGATGAACCTCCCTGAACGCATTCGCCGACTGCCGGAACTGGCGACCGATCTCTGGTGGACGTGGAACCCGCAGGCGCGCGAAGTGTTCCGCCGCCTCGACTACCCGCTCTGGCGCCAGACGGCGCACAACCCGGTGCTGATGCTGCGCAACGTCTCGCAGGAGCTCTTGGAGCAGGCGGCGCGGGACGACAGATTCCTGGCGGTCTACGATGCCGCGATGGACGCGCTGGACGGCGCGCGATCCGCGCGCGACACCTGGTGGCAGCACCGGTTCAGCGACAGCCCGGGGCCGATCGCCTACTTCTCGGCGGAGTTCGCGCTGCACCAGTCGCTGCCGATTTACGCGGGGGGCCTCGGCGTCCTCGCCGGCGATCACTGCAAGGAGGCCAGCGACCTCGGGGTGCCGCTCATCGGCGTCGGCTTCATGTATCCCCAGGGATACTTCCACCAGAGCGTGTCCCCCGAGGGCTGGCAGCAGGAATCCTACGAACGCCTCAACTGGGACAACGCGCCAATCGAGCCCGCCGTCACGGCGGACGGCACGACGTGCATCGTCCCCGTGCCGCTCGGCAGCCGCAGCGTGCTCGTGCAGGTCTGGCTCGTGCGGCTCGGCCGCGTGAAGCTGTACCTGCTCGACACGGATCTCGAAGAAAACGCGCCGTGGGACCGCGAGCTGTCGGCGCGCCTGTATGGCGGCGATCGCGAGACGCGCGTCCAGCAGGAGATCATCCTGGGCATCGGCGGCGTGCGCGCGCTCAAGGCGCTGGGCTCCATGCCGGTCGTATGGCACCTGAACGAAGGGCACGCGGCGTTCGCCGTCCTGCAGCGCATCCGCGATCACATCGAGGGGGGGGTCTCGTTCGACGCCGCGCTCGAAGAGGTGCGGCGCACCACGGTCTTCACGACGCACACGCCGGTCCCCGCGGGACACGACGCGTTCCCCTTCACCCTCGTCGAGACCCATCTCGCCGGCTGCTGGGGCTCGCTCGGCGAGTACCGCGATCGCTTCATGCAGCTCGGCGCGTACGACAACGGCTCCGGGCCGCAGTTCAACATGACCGCGCTCGCGCTGCGCGCGGCCAGGGGGGTGAACGCCGTCAGCCAGCTCCACGGCGTCGTGACCCGCGAGATGTGGGGCCCGATCTGGCCGGGCGTGCCCGAGGACGCGCGGCCGGTGCGTGCGATCACGAACGGCATCCACATGCCGACGTGGCTGTCGAACGAGATGTCGACGCTGTTCGACGACTACATGCCCGCCGACTGGCGCGATCGCCACGACGATCCGGAGCTGTGGACGCGCGTGCTGGACATCCCCGACGAGGCGCTGTGGGGGGCGCGCAACGCCTTGCGGCAATACCTCTTCGCGTTCATCCGCGAACGCGCGCGGCTGCGGTGGCGCGACGAGCAGGTCAGCGCGGCGCGCGTGGTGGCGGCCGGCACGCTCCTGGATCCGAATGCGCTGACGATCGGCTTCGCCCGGCGCTTCACCGGCTACAAGCGGCCCGAGCTCATCTTCCACAACCCGCTGCGGCTGCAGGCCATCCTCAACGCGTCACGCCGTCCGGTCCAGATCGTCTTCGCCGGCAAGGCGCACCCGGCGGACGAAACCGGCAAGCACCACCTGCAGCAGGTCTACCGGCGCGCGATCGATCCCGCGTTTGGCGGCCGCGTCGCCTTCGTGGACGACTACGATCTGCACGTCGCCCACTTCCTCGTCCAGGGCTGCGACGTCTGGCTGAACACCCCCCGCAAGCCGCTCGAGGCGAGCGGGACCAGCGGCATGAAGGCGTCGCTCAACGGCGTGCCGCACCTGTCGATCGGCGACGGCTGGTGGGCCGAAGGCTACACCGGCGATAACGGCTGGCTCATCGACGCGGGCGAGGCGGCCGACTCGGATGCGCAGGACGCCGCCGACGCCGCGCGGATTTACGATCTGCTCGAGCGCGACATCGTCCCGACCTTCTACGACCGCGACAACGGCATCCCGGCCCGCTGGCTCTCATTCGTCCGGAACGCCATCGCCAGCGTCGCGCCGCGCTTCAGCGCGCGGCGCATGGTGAAGGACTACGTGGAGCACATGTACGCCCCGGCCATGCAGCCCAGGGAGAAGGTCGGGCAGTAGGGTACAATCGATCCATGTCCCGCAAAACCGTGGCGCAGACGAGATGCGCGCTCTGCAACGCCAAGGAAATCTCCGAGCCCCGGGGCGAGGAGAAGTACTGCCGCGACTGCTGGGACAAGAAGATCGCCGTCGAGGAAATCGTCGCGCGCGAGTTCGCGCTCAAACGCTACATCCGCGCGCACAGCGCCGAGAAATACCTCATCTATCACTCCACGATGAAGCGCCCCTGCGGACAGCTCATCGTCGTCGACGACGGGTACGACCTGTTCCTGACGATGATGCTGTATCCGAGCTTCGCGTGGGACGAGCCCGCCTACCACCTCGAAGGGGATCCCGAGGGGCGGACCTTCGCCGAAATCCTCGTGGACGTCGTGGCGGCCGAAGTCATCGAGCCGTGGGGGGGCGGCAAGTGGCACCTGGAGGTCTTCCGGGCCACGAATCCGGAGCCCGAGGACTGGAACGGCGAGATGTAGAGGGCTATAATCCCCCATATCTTTCCCCTGGAGGTAGACGATGAATCGCCCCGCATTCGGAACCGCGGCCGTCTTGTGCGCGCTGGCCTTCGTGCCGGCAATTTCCGCGCAGGCCGCCAAAGCCACTCCCGCAACCGGCCAGAGGGCCGTCTCCAAGGCCCGCATGGCCACCCCGGTGAAAGGCACCGCCTACATCGAAGTCATCCAGGGGGCGTCGAAGGTTGTCGGCAAGGATATGGTCACCGTCACGAAGGTCAAGAACGTGTCCAGCGGTCCGATTGCCGGGCTTCGCGTGGACGAGTTCTGGTACGACCACAAGCTGGTCTCGATCTCGGGCGACACGCAACGCGTGCGAGCGCCGATTGCGCCCGGCGAGATCATCGAAGTGACGACCAAGTC
>DAIUEK010000124.1:0-6217 GCA_036845165.1 Vicinamibacterales bacterium
GGCGCACGAGATGGGGCACTCGATGCACACCATCCTCTCGCACGAGACGCAGCCGTTCATTTATTCGGACTACACGATTTTCGTGGCGGAAGTCCCGTCGACGCTGAGCGAGGCGCTGCTGCTGGACTACATGCTCGAGCACTCGACCGACCCGGCGGAGCGGATCGTGCTCCTGCAGCACGCCATCGACAATATCGCCGGCACGTTCTACACGCAGGTGATGTTCGCGGATTACGAGCTGCGCGCGCATCGGCTCGCGGAGCAGGATCAGCCGATCACGGCGGAGATCCTGACGGAGATGTACACGCAGATATTGAAGGACTACTACGGCGATGCGATCGACCTGAATCCCTTCACCGGGATCACGTGGTCGCGCATTCCGCATTTCTTCAACTCGCCATACTACGTCTACCAGTACGCCACGTGCTTCGCGTCCGCCGCGCAGATCGCGCGGCAGATCATGGCCGGCGGGAAGGAATCGCAGGAGGCGCGCGAGCGTTTCCTCGCACTGCTCCGGTCGGGCGGGAGCGATTACCCGATGGAGCTCCTCCGCAAGGCCGGCGTGGATCTCAGCCAGCCCGACACGGTGCAGGCCGTGGTGGACCAGCTCGATGGGTTGGTCACACGCTTGGAACGTGAACTCTCAATGCTGAATGCCAAAGGCTGACTGCCCGCTCATTCGCTGAAATCGACCGCTCACCGGGAATTCATGTTCCTGTCAGGCGGCTTGACATGGTGATCGCCTGCCTGCCGCGGGAGGTCCCATGGAACGCCTTACTCCGCGCTCTCTGCGCGGGATCGTCGTAGCGTCCCGTAGCGTGTCGTGAGCACCGCGGTTCCCAGCAGCACGAGGGCGGCGGACCCGTAGGCCACGCCTTCGCCGAACCACTGCAGGGCGCCGTTGCCCCAGACGGGGCCGACGGTCCGGCCCAGGCTCTCGAGCGCGCCGGCCGCGCCCTGCACGCGCCCCTGCTCGTGCTTCCCCGCCGCGCCGCTCACGAGCGACACCAGCGAGGGATTGCAGAGGCCGACGCCGATCGCGCCCGGCACGAGCATCGCGATGAAGAGCGGCAGCGAATGCGTCATCGCGCTTCCGCCCCACCCCGCCGCGGCGAACACGAGCCCGACGACGAGCGTGCGCTTCTCGCCGAGGCGCTTCACGACCGGTCCGACGAGCCCGACCTGTACGAGGACGCCGAGGAAGCCGAACGCCGCCAGCAGGTAGCCGGTATGCGTCGCGTCGAAGCCGAAGCGCCGCGCGCCGAACAGCGCGAACGTCGTCTGGTACACGGCGAACGAGCCCCAGTAGAGAAAATCGATCGCAAACAGCAGGCGGAGATTCGGACGGCCGCCGAGCTCGCGCAGCGCGCGCCACTGCGATCCCGACACGGCGTTCACGCGGTGCACGGTCTCGGGGAGCCAGAACCACGCGAGCAGCGTCGCGACGACGGTGATCGCGGCCGCGGCCCAGATGGGCGCGGTATAGCTGATGTGCGCGAACAGGCCGCCCAGCGCAGGGCCGATGATGAACCCGAGGCCGAACGCGGCGCCGAGCATGCCGAACGACTTCGCGCGATTCTCCTCCGTCGCGATGTCGCCGATGTACGCGCGCGCCGTCGTGATGTTGCCGCCCGACAGCCCGTCCACGATTCGCGCCGCGAACAGCATCGCCAGGCTGTGCGCAAGCGCCAGCATGACGAAGCTGACGACGGTGCCGACGAGGCTGAAGATGAGGATGGGGCGGCGGCCCCACCGGTCCGACCAGTGGCCGAGCACCGGCGAGGCGAACAACTGCGACAGCGAGAACGACGCGAACAGCAGGCCGATCGTCAGCGGCGACGCGCCGAAGGTCTGCGCGTAGAACGGCAGCAGCGGGATGATGATCCCGAAGCCGATGAGGTTGACGAGAATCGTGAGGAAGATGATGAGAAGCGGGCGACTCATTGTTTCTCGATCACGCTCTTGATCACGACCGGCGTCACCGGCACATCATCCATGCCGTCGCGCGTGCCGGTCTTCACGGCTGCTATCTTGTCGACGACGTCCATGCCCTCGAGCACGCGTCCGAAGACGGCGTAGCCGAAGACGTCGGGCGAGAAGCCCTGGTGGTCCAGGGCCGTGTTCGTCACGAGGTTGATGTAGAACTGCGACGTGGCGCTGCGGAGCGTGCGGGTGCGCGCCATCGCGACGGTGCCGCGCAGGTTGGTCAGGCCGTTGGTCGCCTCATTCTGGATCGGCGGGCGCGTGGCTTTCTCCACGAGCTCCGGGGTGAACCCCCCGCCCTGGATGACGTATCCCGGCACCACGCGGTGCCAGATGGTCCCGGTATAGAACCCGTCCCTCGCGTATTGGAGGAAATTCTCCACGGACACGGGGGCGCGATCTTTGTATAGCTCGACCGTGATCGACCCGGCCGAGGTCTCGATGACCACGACAGGGTGACCCGGCGCGGGCTGGAGCGGAGCCGCCGGGGCGGGCGTTTGCAGAAGAAAACCGAGCAAAGCGACAAGGATAGACATCAGGTTTGACCGGCGCCGGGCTCTGGTCGGTGCTGGACACTGGTGTCCGGCCACGAAGCTGGCGCCCAAAAGATTGTGTGTGACGATTCAAGCGAATGGATCATTGATGTTAGAGGCGAGAGGTTCCGCACGTCAATGAGGCCATGCCTGGTGCGCTACAATTGGGCCTCTTCGCCGGAAGGAAACGTATGGTAACGGGACTCCAGAGCGAACAGCGCGAACTGGCGGACTACATTCGCGCCGGTTCCACCCGCGGTCCGCAATGCTTCGGCAGTTACTTTGATGAGAAGGGGGGATCGTGCGCGCTCGGCGCGGTCTACGACGCCTTCTATCATCTGCCGCGGCAACACGGGAAGTTGATTCCTGATCATCTCGAACGGCTGTTCCGCTGTCTCGACGAGGTCTCGAAACGCTGCCCGCACGAGGGATGTAAGAAGCGGTTGCCTCTCGCGCCGATGCTGGTCCACATGAACGACGACCATCTCTGGACGCGCGAGCAGATCGCCGACTGGCTGACGGCTGAATCACAGTAACTCGCGTTTGCATTGGGTAATTTTGTAATCGGGTAATCGGGTCATTGACATTCAATGACCAAATTACCAGATTCCCCAATTACCCAATGAGTAAGGCTCCCATGTCTTTCCTCGATCGGTTCAAGATCCAACCCAGTCACAAGTCTGCAGATCCGGACATTCGCGCGGCCTCCGTCGAGGAGCTCGGCGCTGGGGAAGAAGACGCCGCGGTGCTCGTGGCGCTCGCCCGTGAAGATTCAGACGCGCGCGTCAGGCGCGCGGCCGTGGCGCGCGTCACGGACGTCGGGGTGCTCGCCGCGGTCGCCGGCAGTGACCCGGACGAGGGGATTCGCGCCGGGGTCCTCGATCGTCTGGCGGGAATCGCCGCCTCCGGGGATGCTCCTGACGCCGCGAGCCGTGCGCTCGGGGCGCTCACCGATCAAAAACAGATTGCCACGGTGGCCAAGACGTCGCCCATCGACAGCGTCCGCGCTGAAGCGGTGGGCAGGCTGACGGACCTGAAGTCGCTGAGCTCGGTCGCCCGGCACGCCGCTGACCCGCGCGCGGCCGCCCTGGCCGCCGACAAGATCGAGGACCACGCCGAGCTGCTGAACGTCGCGGCCAGGACGGACCACAAGGACGCGGGGACGAGCGCGCTGGAACGGGCCGTCGCCGGCGGCGGAGCCGATCGCGCCACGCTCGAAGGGCTGGCGGATCGCGCGAAGCACAAGTCGGTCGCGAAGCGCGCGCGCGCGATGGTCCAGGCCATCGACGATGCGGAGACGGCGCGGCGCACGGCGCTCGATCAGCATCAGCAGGCCGTCGCGTCCGCGCTCGCCCGCGTCGAGGCGCTCGCCGCCTCGACAACGATGGCCGGGGCGGCAGGCCAGCTGGACCAGGCCGAGAAAGACTGGCGCGATCTCGTCGCGACCGCCACGCTGGAGGTTCCCTCCGCCGACCGCGACCGATTCGAGGGCGCCGTCGCGGCGGCCCGCGCGACGATCGACCGCGAGGCCGGGGAGCGCGCCGCGCGGGAACAGTGCGAGGCGCAGATCGCGGCCGGCCGCGCGGCACGCGCGGCGATGTGCGAGCGCGTCGACGCGCTGCACGGCGAGGACGCGCTCGACCGCCTGGCGGAGGCGCGCGCCGACTGGGAAGGCCTTGCCGCCGATCCGGAAGAGCGGGCGCACGCGGAGTTCGCGGCGCGCTTCGAGAACGCCTGTCACCGGGCCACGACTCGGCACGAGAACCGCCAGGAGATCGCGCGGATGCACGCGCGCCTCGACGAGCTGTCGCGCGAGGCCGAGCAGCTGGCGGCGCAGGAGGACAGCCCGGCATACGCCTGGGATGTCGTCTCGCGCGAATGGCGCGCGCTGCACGAGAAGACCGAGGGGCTCGACGAGGCGGTCCAGCAGCGGTTCACCGCGGCCGAGACGACGATCCGCGAACGCGCGGACGCCAGGCGCGCCGACGCCGAGCGGGCGATCCGGCAGCAGGTGCAACGCATCGACCAGTTGATCGAGCGGGCGCACAAGCGCGCCGAGGCCGAGGATCTCACCCTGAAGGAAGCGGACAAGGCCGCCCGCGACCTGCGCACGGCGATCGAGACCCCGCTGACGATCCCGCACCACGAGCGCGAGTACCTGGTCGAGCGCCTCAAGGCGGCGCTGGCCGCGCTCGCCCCGAAGCTGCACGAGCTGCGCGAGCTCGACGAGTGGAAGCGGTTCGCGAACGCCGCCGTCCAGGAAGAAATGATCGCGCAGGTCGAGGCGCTCGGCAAGACCTACGACCTCGAGAAGCCCGAGGACATGGAGAAGGCGGCGCGCGCGCTCCACGAGATCCAGGAGCGCTGGAAGCAGGCGGCGGACGCGCCGCGCGCGCAGGCCCAGACGCTGTGGCATCGCTACCGCCAGGCCGCCGATCCGATCCAGGCGAAGGCGCGCGAGTTCTTCGCCGCTCGGGCCGTCGAGCGCGAAGCGAACCTGAAACAGAAGCTCGCCCTCTGCGAACGCGCCGAGGCGCTCGCGGATTCGACCGACTGGATCAAGACCGCCGAAGAGATGAAGAAGCTCCAGGCGGAGTGGCAGGCGTCCGGCCCGGTGCCGCGTCCCGACACGCGCGTCGTGTGGAAGCGCTTCCGCGACGCGTGCGACAGGTTCTTCACGCGCCGCAACGAAGACCTGGCGCAGCGCAAGGAAGTCTGGAGCGCGAACCAGGCGAAGAAGGAAGCCCTGTGCGCCCGCGCGGAGGAACTGGCCGAGTCGCGCGACTGGGACAAGGCGGCGTCCGAGCTGCGCCGCCTGCAGGCGGAGTGGAAGAACGTCGGCCCGGTGCGCCGGACCAAGTCAGAGGCGCTCTGGCAGCGCTTCCGGACCGCGGCGGATCGTTTCTTCGAGCGCTACAAGCGCCGCGACGAGATCGAGATCGAATCGCGGCAGGCCGACCGCGAGGCGCTCGCGCAGGAGCTCGACGCGTTGTTCCCGGCCGAAGGAGCCGACGCCGTCGCGCCGCCCGATCTCCTCGAGAGAGTGCGCTCGCTGCGCACGCGCTGGAACCAGTCCACGACGGCCGTCAGCCGGGGGGCGGATCCGCTCAGCGCACGGTTCTTCGCCGGCATGGAGCGCCTGCTGACGACGTTCCCGGACGCGTTCAAGAGGACCGAACTCGACGTCGACGCCAGCCGTCAGCGCATGGAAAAACTGGTCGCGCGGCTCGAAAGCTTCGTCTCGGAGAACGATCCGCAGACGGTATCGTCGCAGGACCTCGCCGCCCGCCTGCGCGAAGCGCTGGCGTCCAACACGATCGGCGGCCGCGCGGGTGACGAAGCCAAGTGGCGGACGATGGCCGACGAGGTGCGCGAGGCGCAGTCGTCCTTCTCGCGCCTCGTGCCGGTGCCCGGCGAAGCCGGCCAGCAGCTCGCCGACCGCTTCCACAAGGCGTGCAACCGGTTCTTCGATCAGTACCGCCACAAGGTGCCGCAGCAGTCGGCGCCGCCGCAGCGCAGCGGCAGGCCGGTCGGCACGCGCTGACGCTGACGTCGAGGCGGGTGCCTGGTGCTTCGTGCCTGGCACTGGGTGCTGGGTGCGTACTCGGTGCCTGGTGCTCCGTGCCTCGTGACGGGTGCTGGGTGCGCACGCAGCACCCCTGACCAAGCACCGAGCAACCCAGCACCGATCTACTTCTTAT
>DAIUEK010000125.1:0-3574 GCA_036845165.1 Vicinamibacterales bacterium
GCCGCCGCGAAGCGCCTGAAGGCCTCACGCGGCCCGGACGCCAGCCAGTAGCTCGAGCGCGCGGAGGCCGTCCGCCCCGCCCACAATGACGATGCGGTGCTCAGATGGAACGCGTGCGCGCGGCTGCTGGAACAGCTGCCGGCCACCCAGCCCGACACCCAGGAAGAGCCGCTGCAGCTCGAATAACCCCGCCGGCTCGATTCCGTCATCGCGCGGCGTCAGGACTCGCCCTTTCGTTCTACACTAGTCGGATGGCTGTTCGGCGCGGCGTCTGGCTCGTCATCGTCCTCATCGCGTTCGCGATGTCCCTCTCCGCCATCGGGCTGCTGCTCATCTTCAGCGCGGTCGGTCGCGAGCCGCAGGTCGCCCGTGACTCGACGCTCGTCCTGCGCATCAACGGCGGGAACCTGAACGAGATGGAGCCGGGCGGCGTGCTCGGGCAGTTCCTCGAGGCCCCGCCCACGGTCCGCGCCATCGTCGAGATGCTCCGCAAGGCCAAGACCGACGCGCGCATCACCAGCGTCATCGTGAAGCCATCGGGCGCGGGCGCGCTGTGGGGGAAGGTCCAGGAAGTCCGCGACGCGGTCGCCGATTTCCGGCGCTCCGGCAAGCCGGTCGTCGCCTACCTGGAATACGGGGGCGAGCAGGAGTTTTACCTCGCGACGGCGTGCGACAAGGTGTTCCTGATGCCGTCCGCCACGCTGGATCTGACGGGCATGGCGAGCTACGAGCTCTTCCTGCGCGGCACGCTCGACAAGATCGGCGCCTATCCCGACGCGCTGCACATCGGTCAGTACAAGACCGCGTCGAACACCTTCACGGAGCACACCTACACGCCCGCGCATCGCGAGATGGCGGAGTCGCTCAACAACGACATGTACGAGCAGCTCGTGCGCGGGATCGCGGACGGCCGGAAGAAGAGCGAGACCGACGTCAAGGCGCTCATCGACCACGGGCCGTTCCTGCCGGAGGACGCCGTCAAGGCGGGCCTCGTCGACGATCTCGCCTACGAAGACCAGATTGACGACAAGGTGAAGCTCGCCTCCGGCAAGGCGCACTACGTGGACATGAACGACTACCGGCAGGTGAGTGCCGGCAGCCTCGGGCTGAACCGCGGCCCGCACATCGCCGTGATTTACGCGACGGGCGTCATCGCTTCCGGCAAGAGCACCGACTCGCCGTCGGGGGCCGTCGTCGGGTCCGATACGATCGTCGAGTACCTGCGCAAGGCGCGCGAGGACAGCTCCGTCAAGGCGATCGTGCTGCGCGTCGACAGTCCCGGGGGATCGGCGATCGCCTCCGATGTCATCTGGCGCGAAGTCGTGCTGACGAAGAACCAGAAGCCGCTCGTCGCGTCGATGTCGGACGTCGCCGCGTCGGGCGGCTATTACATCTCGATGCCCGCGCACGCGATTGTCGCGGAGCCGTCGACGCTGACCGGCTCCATCGGCGTCGTGCTCACCAAGTTCGTCATCGACGGGACGCTGAAGAAGCTCGGGATGAACATGGAAGGCGTCTCGCAGGGCAAGTTCGCCGACATGTACTCGCCGGTCCGCCCCTTCTCCCCGACGGAGCGCGCGCGCATGGCGGAAACCATGCAGGCCACCTACGACACGTTCGTGGAGAAGGCGGCGCAGGGGCGCAATACGACACCCGAGCGCATCGACGCGATCGGCCAGGGACGCGTGTGGACGGGACGCCAGGCGAAAGAGATTGGCCTGGTCGACGAGCTCGGCGGGCTCGATCGCGCCGTCGCGATCGCGAAACAGCGCGCGAAGATCCCGCAGGACACGGAAGTCGAGCTGGTGATCTATCCGCCGAAGAAGTCCTTCTACGACTTCGTCCGCGATCCGTTCGGGAGCGGCTCGGAGCGGGCGGCGGCGATGGCGTCGCTGCTCGGGTTCGGCAATCCGAAGGTGTTCCAGGCGCTGGCCGCGCCGCTGCAGGTCTTCCGCCGCGGCGAGCCGCTCGCGCTCATGCCCAACGTCTTTACCCGGTAGCGCCGGCCTCCAGCGCCTCGTAGGACGGCAGCAGGGCCGCGTATGCGGCCGTCGCGGCCGGGTCCGGTTGGACCCGCGGTCCGGCGGCGGGTCCCGTGAAGCCGGCCATCACATCATCCCAGCCCACGGGGTCTCCCTCGGCGTGCCGCACCGCGTGGAACGCCCGCAGCGCCGCGCCCAGCGAGGCGGCATTGCGCGGCGTAACGCGGATGAGGTCGGCGCCGAAGACGTCGGCGATGACCTGCAGCACGTCGCGGTTCACGGATGCCCCGCCGGTGGCGCGGATGGTCTCCACCCGGGGCGCGAACCAGCGCGAGTGAAGACGCATCGCCATGGCCTGCGCCTCGACGACGGCGCGCACGTTGCGCGCCCCGTCCGCGGGATCCAGGCGGTACCGCTGCACCGCCGGGCGCAGGACCGCGGGCGTGGTTTCCGGGACGAACCACGGCAGCATCAGCCCGCCGCCGTTACCGGCCGGGGTCGCCCGCAGCGCGGCGGAGAATCCGTCCCAGTCGAGACCGTGCTCGTCGCGGATGTGCTCCCGCGCCAGCGACCCATTCGAGAAGCACGTCAGCGCCATGTAGCCGCCGGCCGGCGATCCGAAGACGTGGCCGGCGAACGATGGATCGGGGTCGGGTCGTTCGATCGCTCCGAAGACCGTGTCGCTCGTCCCCAGCGAAATCCCCAGGTGGCCCGGGTGGACGAGACCGAGACCGATGAGCGAGGACGGATTGTCTCCGGACCACGCGACGATCCTGGCCGGCCCGAATCCATGCCGGCGCTGCCAGTAGGCCGACAGCTCGCCGACCACCGTCCACGAAGGGCGGATCGCCGGTAGCTTCCCTTCGAGATCGGGGGCCGTCGCGTCCAGCGCCGCCCGTGCCCAGCGCCGGCGCTCCAGGTCCATCAGGTTCATGCGCGACGCGTCGCCCGGCTCGAGCGGCGCATGCCGGCCCGCCAGCAGGGAGGCCATGAACGAACTCACGAGGTGAATGCGTTCGGTGCCCGCATACGCCTCGGGATCGGCGCGGGCGAACTTGCGAATCTGGGCCGCCGTGAACCGTGCGTGCACGCGCGATCCGGTGAGTCGCGCGACCGCGGCGTCTCCGCCGAGATCGGCCGTCAGGCGATCGCAGTCCGCGCGCGTGCTGGCATCGAGCCAGACGGGCGAGAGCGACCGCGCGAGGATGCGCGCGACGTGCTCCGCCAGGGGACGTGCCGGATCGAAGTCTCCCAGTCTGGCTGCGGCACCCGCCGCGAGATAGACGCTGCCGTGCTGTTGCGCGGACCCGGCCACGGCGCGGATCCGGGAGAGGTCGAGACCGCTCCCGGAGAGCCAGCCCGCGGCGCGATCGAGCGCGGCCGCCCACATCGCCGGGGGGGCCACGACACTGCCGTCCGCCTGCGAGCGCAGCACGCCGTGTGTCGTCCCGTACTCGGGGAAGGCGTCGTCGAACGGCACGGTATGTTCGAGGACGATCGCGCGGCGGTCGCCGGCGATCTCGATCACCGTGGCGGTGAGGCTCTGCGTGCCCGAGTCGAAACCCAGGTAATACGACATCAGGAGCGCGGGG
>DAIUEK010000125.1:3674-6216 GCA_036845165.1 Vicinamibacterales bacterium
CCGGGACGGCGTCCGCGCGGACGAGGCTGACGGTACATCCCCCGAAGCCCCCCCCCGTCAGGCGCGCGCCGAAGACGCCGTCCGCGTCGAGCGCGATCTCCACCATCGCATCCAGCTCGCGCGTGCTGACGTCGAAGTCGTCGCGCAGGCTTCGATGGGACTCGCACATCAGCCGGCCCATGGTGGACAGGTCGCCGGCGCGCAACGCGGCGGAGGCGGCCAGCACGCGCCCGTTCTCCGACACGACGTGGCGGCACCGCCGGTAGACGCGGTCCGACATCGCGTCCCGGCTGGCGTCGAGCACTTCCAGCGACACGTCGCGCAGCGCGCGAATCGCGGGCGCCGACGATGCGAGCACACGCGTCCCCTCGTCGCACTCGGCGCGGCGCTCGTTGTAGCCGTCGCGGGCGAGCGCGTGTGTCGTCATCGTGTTGCAGACGACGACCTCGATCCCCTCGGGCATTGGGACCCAGTCCATGGCGAGCGTGCGCGTGTCCAGCAGCAGGGCGCACCCCGCCCGGCCGTGGCAGGCGATGAATTGATCCATCACCCCGCACTGCGTGCCGGCGAACTCGCGCTCCGCCTGCTGGCACACCCGCGCGATCGCGGTGGGCTCGAGCGCCAGGCCCGATACGTCGAGGAGCGCGCAGGCCGCTGCGACTTCCAGCGCGGCCGAGGAGCCCAGCCCCGCGCCGATCGGGACGGTGCTGTCGATGGACAACTCCGCGCCGGTCAGCCGGCAGCCCGTCCGCTCGAGCACCGCGGCCACGCCGCGAACATAGTCGGTCCAGGACCCGGTCGGGCCGGCGGCCTGCGCGTCGAGATCGATGTCGGCCGGCTCGGCATATGCCGTCGAGCGGAGCATCAGCCGGCGATCGCGGCGCGGGGCCGCCTCGACCGTGGTGAAGCGGTCGATCGCCACAGGCAGGACGTAGCCGTCGTTGTAATCCGTGTGCTCGCCGATGAGATTGACGCGGCCGGGCGCGCGTCGCGCCAGGGTCATGCCGACGCGAACACCGTCTGCCGGGAACGGCCGAGACCGTCGATGCCGAGCTCGACGATGTCGCCCGGCCGGAGGTAGACCGGCGCCGGTTTCATCCCGAGCGCGACGCCGGCGGGTGTGCCGGTGCTGATGATGTCGCCGGGGAGCAGCGTCATGAATTCGCTGATGTAACTCACCAGCGTGGGCACGGGGAAGATCATGTTCGCGGTGGTGCCCCGCTGACGCGTCTCCCCGTTCACGGTCAGCCACATGGCCAGCGCCTGCGGATCGGGGATTTCGTCGGCGGTCGCCAGGAACGGACCGATCGGCGCAAACGTGTCGGCGCTCTTGCCCTTGACCCACTGGCCACCGCGCTCGAGCTGAAACGCCCGCTCCGAGTAGTCGTTGTGGAGGGCGTAGCCGGCCACATGTTCCATGGCGCGCGCCGGGTCGACCGACGAGGCCCGCCGTCCGATCACGACCGCGAGCTCGACTTCCCAGTCCAGTTTCGTGCCCCCGCGCGGGATCCGCACGGGATCGTATGGGCCGCAGAGCGCGGTCGTGGATTTGAAGAAAAGCACCGGTTCCGAGGGGAGGTCCTTCCCGGTTTCCGCCGCGTGATCGCGGAAGTTCAGCCCGATGCAGACGATCTTGCTCGGGCGAGCCACCGGCGCGCCGACGCGCGCGTCGGGCGCCACCCGGGGTGCCGCGGCGCCGCGCGTCCTGACCCAGGCCTCCAGCCCTCGGAGGCCGTCACCGGCAAAGAAGGCTTCGTCGTAATCCCTGGTGAACGCCGAGGCGTCCAGACGCGTCCCGTCGTCGAGGAGCACGCCCGGGCGTTCCGCCTCCTGAGGGCCGAAGCGCGCGAGTTTCATGCGGCGGTCACCATGGGCACAGCATGATTGCAAATGTGCGAGGTTCGCGCAAGGATGATGACCATGACTCTGACAACCCTGTTCCTCCTGGCCGCGTCCGCCATCGGCGCGGCGCTGCCGGCCGGGCAGCGGCCATCTGTCCGTGTCTGCGTGTACACGTCAGCGTCCGCCAGCGGCCAGCCCTCCGCGGACGCCACCGAGCGGCAGGCGGCCGTGCAAGACATGCGCGAGGCGCTGCGCAAGAAGTCGGGGATCCTGCTGGTTGACGATCGCGCGCAGGCGGACGTGCTCGTCGAGGTCATCGGCCGCGAGCGACGCGAGTCGCCCGACGGCGGGTTCGGCGGGAAGACGATCACGCAACTGGGGGACACCATCATCCGGCTGCACGTCTCCTCCGGCGAGGATCAGGCGGACCTGAAGGGCATCGGCCGGGGGACGTGGGCCCGGGCCGCCAGGGATGCCTCCGACCGGCTCGTGAAATGGATCGCGCGCCATCATCCCCGGGCCGCTACGCGATAATCTGGGCGATCGTGTCGCGGTTGATGTTGATCTTCATCCGCTGGCGCGCCTTGGTCATGTACGCGGCGAAGAACTTGTTCTTCCGATCGGTCAGAAGCTCGTTGCGCAGCGTCTCTTTCTGCTTCTGGAGATCGTCGGCCGCCACGTCTTTCCGCTCGATCACCTT
>DAIUEK010000126.1:0-6185 GCA_036845165.1 Vicinamibacterales bacterium
GATCCATCTGGGTTCCCGCACTGTCGAGGTCGTCGGCGTCGCCCGGGACGGCAAGTACACGTGGATTACGGAAACACCGCGCCCGTATCTGTACGTCTCCGGCCCGCAGTCGTATCAGGCGGATACCGTGCTGTTCGTCAAGACTGCCGGCAACCCCGGCGCCGTCGTCTCGGCGGTTCAGCAGGCGGTGCGAGCGCTCGACGCGAACGTGCCGCTCTACGAAATACGGACGATCGCCGAGCATCTTCAGATCGCGACCGTCCTGCAGCGCAACATCGCGGGCATGCTCGGCGCGTTCGGCGCGCTGGCGCTGCTGCTGGCGATGGTGGGGCTCTACGGCGTCATCGCCGCGACCGTGGCGCAGCGGACGCCGGAGATCGGCATGCGGATGGCGCTCGGCGCGAATCGGCTGGACATCGCGACGCTCGTGCTGAAGCAGAGCCTCGGCCTCACGCTGACCGGCGTGGGGATCGGGCTCGCCGGCGCGTTCGCGGTCACGCGGCTGTTCAAGAGCCTGCTCATCGGGGTCAGCGCCACCGATGGCGTCAGCTTCGCGGGCACGGCGGCACTGCTGGTACTCGTGTCGCTGGTAGCCACCTACCTGCCGGCGCGCCGGGCGGCGGTGCTCGATCCGATCCAGGCGCTGCGACAGGAATAGAAGACCGGGCGTCATACAGGTTGATGCGCCTCGAGAACGTCAGGCCGCCGTCGGTCGAGCGGTCCCCGCGCAGATCCCGAGACGAGACGTCAGGCCGGATTAGCGGACCGACACGCGAACCGCTCGGGAGCCGGTATCTTCGGTCTGATGGGAATCGCTCCATTCCCAGACACTGACCGTCGCCCCGAGCTAACCGGCCAAAGGAAATCGCCGAAGGCCTCCAATCCGGGCTATCGTCTCAACAGCCATGAATACCTCAGCCCTCTTGAATCGTGGATTGATAACGCTCGGCGCCGGCGTGCTCGGCGTCGTGCTGTCGGCGCAGACGGCGACCCAGCAGAAGCCCTTTCAGCCGACGGTCGGCCAGCCCGGCAAGGACGTCATCTGGGTGCCGACCGCCGACACACTGGTCGCGAAGATGCTCGACATGGCGAAGGTGACGCCGCAGGACTACGTCATCGATCTCGGCTCGGGCGACGGCCGCACGGTGATCGCGGCGGCGAAACGCGGCGCCGGGGCGTTGGGGATCGAGTACGACCCGGACATGGTCGACCTGTCGAAGAAGAACGCGGCAGCCGCCGGTGTCGGCGACAAGGCCACGTTCGTCAAGGCGGACATCTTCGAGACCGACTTTTCGAAAGCGACGGTCCTCACGATGTTCCTGCTGCCGCAGATCAACGTGAAGCTGCGGCCGACGATCCTCGACATGAAACCGGGGACGCGCGTCGTGTCGAACAGCTTCAAGATGGAGGACTGGCAGCCCGACGACACAGTGATGGTGCAGGACGACTGCACGAGCTGGTGCACGGCTTTTCTCTGGATCGTGCCGGCGAAGGTTCAGGGGATCTGGCGCACCGCGCACGGGGATCTCACGCTCACGCAGCAGTACCAGATGATCTCGGGAACGCTCGGGACGACGCCAATCTCTGAGGGGCGCCTGCGCGGAAACGCGATCACGTTCACGGCCGGCGGGGCGACCTATGCCGGTCAGGTCAACGGGAACGCGATGCAGGGGACCGCGTCACCCGGCGGGACCTGGAGCGCGACGAAGCGCTGATTCATCGGTCTGCCGGCACACGAATCCGCCGGCGCGGTCGGCGCCTGGCTTGAGCCAGCATGAGCCATGAGCCATAAGCCCTGAGCCATCTACCGGCTCGCTCTCTCCACGTCCACGACGCCATCAACACTTTTCAGTGACTTGATCACCTTCTGCAGGTGCTTCAAATCGCTGATTTCGATCGTGATGTCGATGCGTCCGCGCTGGTCCGCGTCGGAGGTCGCCTCGACGTTCCGGATGTTCGTGTTGATGCCGGAAATCTTGGACGTGACGTCCGCGAGAATCCCCTTTCGATCCTCCACCTGCAGGCTCAGACGCACCGTGTAGGGCAACGCGTCGGTCCCCTTGTCCCACTCGACCTCGATGCGGCGCTCCGGGTCATAGAGAAGGTTGACGACGTTGGGGCACACCGCGGAGTGGACCGACACGCCTTTGCCGCGCGTGATGTACCCGACGATCTTCTCGCCGCGGATCGGATTGCAGCACCGGGCGCGGAACACCATCAGGTCGTCGTACCCGCGGACCTTGATCTTCTCTTCCGCCGGCCCGAGGACGCGCCTGACGACCGAGGCGATGCCGCTTTCCGGCGCCTCCTTCAGCTGGTCCTGCGGCACCATCTTCGCGAGCACGCTCTTCGCGGCGAGCTTGCCGTAGCCGAGCGCCGCGAACAGCTCCTCGGCCTTGGAGTAGCCGTAGTCGCCGAGCGCCGCGGCGAAGGCCGGCCCTTCGAGCAGCGATTTCTGGTTGAGGCCGAACCGGCGCGCTTCCTTCTCGAACACCTTGCGCCCGAGATCGAGGCTCCGCTCCTTCTCTTCCGCGTGGATATAGTGCTTGATCTTGTTCCGCGCGCGCGAGGTGACGGCGAAGTTCAGCCAGTCCCGGCTCGGATGGTGCCCCGCCGTCGTCATCACCTGGACGATGTCGCCGTTGCGGAGGCGCGTGCGCAGCGGCACCATCTTGCCGTTCACGCGCGCCCCCACGCACTGGTGCCCGACGTCGGTGTGGATGGCGTACGCGAAGTCGATCGGGGTCGCGTCGCGCGGCAGCGCCTTGACCTCCCCCTTGGGGGTGAAGATGTAGACCTCGTCCGGGTACAGCTCGATCTTGAGGTTCTGCAGGAACTCCTGCGGGTCGCGGACTTCCTGCTGGAACTCGAGCAGCTGCCGCAGCCAGAGGAAGTACTGCTCGTCGCGATCGGCGCCGTGCCGACCCTCCTTGTACTTCCAGTGCGCGGCGATGCCTTCCTCGGCCACGCGGTGCATCTCGGCGGTGCGAATCTGGACCTCGAACGGAAACCCGCGGTCGCTGACGACGGACGTGTGCAGCGACTGGTAGCCGTTGGGCCGCGGCATGGCGATGAAGTCCTTGATGCGGCCGGGCACGGGCGACCACGTCTGGTGGATGATGCCCAGCGCCGCGTAGCAGTCCTTGATGGAATGGGTGACGATGCGCAGCGCCATGAAGTCGTAGACCTGGTCGAGGTCGATCTTCTGGCGCTTGAGCTTCTGGTGGATGCTGAAGAGGCGCTTGATCCGGCCGTCGATGTGGATGATCGGGACCTGCGCTTCCTGGAGCTTCGCCGACACGGTCTTCGTCAGCTCCTCGATCAAGCCCTCCGTCGCGCGGCGCCGCGCCTCGACCCGCTGCCGCAGCGCCTCGTAGGCCTTGGCCTCGAGGTACTTGAACGCCAGCTCCTCGAGCTCGTTCTTGATCTTGCTCATCCCCAGGCGGTTGGCGATGGGGGCGTAGATGTCGCGCGTCTCCTGCGCGATCTTGATGCGCCGCTCCTCCGGCAGGTGGTGAAGCGTCCGCATGTTGTGGAGGCGATCGGCCAGCTTCACCAGGATGACCCTGATGTCGTCCACCATCGCGAGCAGCATCTTGCGGAAGTTCTCCGCCTGCCGCTCCTCGCTCGACGAGAACGGGATCGCGCCGAGCTTGGTGACCCCCTCGACGACGTGCGCGATGTCGGCGCCGAACAGCTCCTTGATCCGCTCGATCGAGGTCTGCGTGTCCTCGACGATGTCGTGGAGGAGCCCGGCGGCGACCGCGACGACGTCCAGTTTCATCTCCGCCAGGACGTTGGCCACCTCGAGGGGGTGGACCAGGTAGGGCTCCCCGGAGTGGCGGACCTGTCCCTTGTGCTCGTAGGCGGAAAACACATACGCCCTTCGGAGCAGCTCGACGTCCGCGTCGGGATTCGTGGCGCGGACCTTTTCGATGAGGTCCTCGAACCGGATCATGATCGGTGGTGTCTAAACCTCTGGAAAAAGACGCGGTTGACGACCCGTGGGGGGGTCAATATACTGGCCCTTGGTTTCATTGTAATCGGCGCGAGAAGGGGAGAGCATGACCATTCGATTTCGCGCGGCTTCGGCGGCGTCCATGGCCCTGGTCCTGGGGCTCAGCATGGCGGCGGCGGGCTGCGGCAAGTATTCCTGGGGCACGCTGAGCGCGGTCAAGTCCTTCAAGGACGGCAACCTGCTGTATGCCCAGAAGGACTGGAAAAGGGCGGCCGAGAAATACGAGAACGTCGTCACCCACGAGGACGCGCTCGTCAAGCTGCCGCAGCTGGCGACGGCGTATTTCTTCCTCGGGAACAGCTACGACCAGCTCTATAAGGCGGCCAAGCAGGGGGACCCGACCAACGACGCGTACATGCAGAAGGCCATCGCCAACTACCGGAAGGCGGCGGACAAGAACACCGACACGCAGTGGAGGAAGTCGGCGCTCGAGTACCTGGCCGCGGCGTACGGCTCGGACAAGCTGAACGACCCCGCCAAGGCTGAGCCGGTCTACCAGGAAATCATCGCCCTCGAGCCCAAGGAGCCCGCCAACTACATGGCGCTGGCCAAGCTCTACGAGGACGCGGGCCGCTACGACGACGCCGAGGCGCAGTACACGAAGGCATCCGAGGCGAAGCCCAACGATCCGACGGTGCTTCAGGGCAAGGCCGCCTACTACAACCGCCAGGGGGACTTCCCCAAGACGATCGACGCCCTGGAACGGGCGGCCGCCCTCGAACCGAACAATCCTGAGGGCTACCACCGGGTCGGCGTCTTCTACTGGGACAAGAGCCGCGGCGACTTCCGCCTGTCGCCGGCCGAGAAGAAGGACTACATCCTGAAGGGGCTCGCCATGGAGGACAAGGCGCTCCGCCTCAACCCGGACTACCTGGAAGCCATGACCTACAAGAACATCCTGCTCCGCCTCGAGGCGCTCGTCGAGAAGGACCCGGCGGTCCAGAAGCGGCTCATCGACGAGGCCGACAAGCTGCGCAACCGGGTCGTCGACGCCCAGAAGCGCAAGCAGACCGGCAAGGGCTAATCACTGAAGATTGGCGATTGCAGATTGAAGATTGGGGAGGGCCGCTCGACACCGGGCGGCCCTTTCACGTAGGGCGTGTTCACTGGCACATGTCGGGCAAAGGGCCTGGGCATTGGGCCTGGCGGAGAGCAACCTCCTGCCATTGCCCTATGCCCAGGCTCCCTGCCCTAAGCCCGACGACGGCCCACGAAAAAGGGCCGCCCGGTATCGGGCGGCCCGTCCAATCTTCAGTCGCCAATCGCCAATCGGCAGTCGATTAACCGCCCGCCTTTGCGGGGGCGGCGTTAGCCTCGTTGCGCATCCCCATGGTGACGATGCCGACCTTCGAGACCCCGGCGCCCTTGGCGGCGTCGATGACCGTGACGATGTCGCCGTAGCGCAGCGACGGGTCGCCCACGATGAACATCGTCTTTTCCTTGCGCGTCTCGAAGATGTCCCGGAGGCGCGTCTCGAGCTGCTCGAGCGGAATCGGCTGGTGGTTCACCGCGATCGAGCGGTCGGCCCCGTACTCGAGGACGATCTGGTTGTCGTTCGGCTTGTTCTCGACGTTCTTCTCGGTCTCCAGCGGCAGGTTGACGTCGACCCCCTTCTGGGTCAACGGCAGGGCCGCCATGAAGATGATGAGCAGCACGAGGAGCACGTCGATGAGGGGCGTGACGTTCATGTCAGCGCTGGCCTTCGGGATCGTTCCCGTTACGACCGTTTCCGCGCCGTGGTGCTTGTGCGCGTGCCGCATTACTGGCCTCCCCCGGCGCCGGCCGGCTTTTGCTTCTTCTCGGTGATGAGCGCGATGTTCTCGATCTGCGCCTTGCGGAACGCGTCCATGGCGTCCATGATCGCCGCGTACTTCGCGTCCTTGTCACCCTTGATGTAGACGATTTTCTCTTTCTTGTCCTCGAGGACGCGCTGGACCCGCGGGATCAGGTCGTCCGCGGCGACGGGGAGCGCGTTGACGTAGAACGCGCCGCGCGAGTCGATCGCGACGACGGTCTGGTCCTGCGTGTCGGGCTTGTCGCCCGTGTTCGCCGCCTCCGGCAACGTGACGGCCACGCCCTGCTGGAGGAGCGGCGCGATGAGCATCATGATGATGAGCAGCACCAGCATGACGTCAACGAGCGGCGTGACGTTGATGTCCGCTTTGAG
>DAIUEK010000127.1:0-1921 GCA_036845165.1 Vicinamibacterales bacterium
TCGCAGGACCGCACCTACAAATTGCAGGACGCCGTCCCCCTGCTGACCGGCGTCCGCGACGGTGCGCTCCGCGAGCCATCGGAACTGCGGGCAGGATCGTCATTATTCGACGGCATCGACACGTCGATCGTGGGCCTCACGCGTTCCGCCGGGAAGCGCGAGGAACCGTCACTGCGAACCGCACTTGTGGCTCTGCAGCAGCTCGTGACTGACGCGCGTGCCGCTTTTGGCGCTCGTGGCGCCGCCGCTGCGGTCGCGCCGCTGGCCGCCGGCCTCCGAGCCACGCGCGCGCTGAGGACCGATCTGCCTCGCCTGCTGGGTGTGCCGTCGTGCTCGGATGTGCATCTTCCCGTCGGGGTTGGTTGCGGCTCGAGCGAATCCGGCAGCGACGTCACGCCGATGCCGTCGACGATCCGGGCCGAAATCGATTTTCGTCTCGCCCAGAAGGAGCGCCAGTTCCAGGAGGCGCTCATCGTCGCGAGCGGCACGCGTCTCGATGCCCTGGCCGACGACGGTGTCGTGACCCCCGGACAGACCGTGAACGTGTCCGTATACGCGGTGTCCGGCGCCGTCGAGCCACCGCAGCTTCGCGCCGTCATGCTGTCCGGTTTCGATGGTCAGCTCGCCGACTGTGCGGGGTCGCTGTCGAAGGCCGTCACGTGCAAGGTGCCGGCGAAGATTCCCGCGAACGCCCACGTCTCCACGCCATACTGGACGCCGCGCAAGGACGCCGCGCGCTACGACTTCGAGCCGGACGTCCCCTTCGGTGTGCCGTTCCGCCCGTCCCCCTTCCGCGCGAAGTTCGATCTCACGATCGGTGGTGAAGCGGTCTCCGTGGAACGCGTGGTCGAATATCGCTACAGCAACCTCGTAGCAGGGGAGAAGCGCTCGGAGCTGAACGTCTCGCCCGCGTTCGACGTGACCGTCGATCCGGATATCGCGATCTTCCCGCTGTCCGACGCGCGCGCGAAGGAGGTGCGCGTCACGGTCGCGAACAACCAGAAAGGGGCCGCGCGCGCGACGGTCGCGCTCCAGGTACCCGCGGGATGGCGCGCCGAGCCGGCGTCGGCGCCCGTGACGTTCGCGCGCGAGGACGAGGCCACGACGATTCGGTTCACGCTGCAGCCGCCGGCGGGTGTCGCAGCGGGGGAACTCGAGGCCAGGGCGATCGTCACGGGCGAGAACGGCGCGACCTCAGACCTCGGCTACCAGGTCGTCGAGTACCCGCACATTCATCGCCGGCATGTCGTCCAGGCAGCGACGGCGCGCGTAAAGGTCATGGACGTCACGATCGCGCCGGGGCTGAGGGTCGGCTACATCATGGGCGTCGGCGACAGGGTGCCGGAGGCGATCGAGCAGCTCGGGGCTCACGTAACCCTCATCGATCGGGACACCCTGGCGTCGGGGGACCTGTCGCCGTTCAACACCATCGTTCTTGGGGTCCGCGCGTACGAACGCCGCCAGGACCTGCGCGCCAACAACCAGCGGCTGCTGCAGTACGCGGAAAACGGCGGCACCGTCATCGTCCAATACCAGCGGACCGAGTTCAACGACGCGCAATACGGACCGTTTCCGGCGAAAACGACCGCGGAGCGCGTGACCGACGAGAACGCGCCGGTCGAGATCCTCGCGCCCGATCACCCGGTGTTCAACCGGCCCAACAAGATCGGGCCGGAGACCTGGCGCGGCTGGGTGCAGGAGCGCGGCACGTATTTCATGGGCCAGCGCGACCCGCGGTACGTGGATCTGCTCCGCTCGCAGGATCCTTTCCCATACAATGCGGGAGCAAAGACCGGGGTGCTGGTGGAGGCGCGCGTGGGGAAGGGACGGTGGATCTATACCGGGCTCGGCCTCTGGCGGCAACTGCCGGCCGGAACGGACGGCGCGTACCGTCTGATGGCCAACCTGCTCAGCCTGGGAA
>DAIUEK010000127.1:2021-6102 GCA_036845165.1 Vicinamibacterales bacterium
TCGTCCTCAACGAAAACTTCGAAGACGCCAAGGCACAGTTCCTCGTGCCGCTCATGGCGATTGAATACGCGCACCTCGTGATGCTGGTCGAGCAGAAGATCGTGCCCCGCGACGAGGCGTCCTCGATCCGCGCGGCGCTGGACGCGATCTCGCAGGAGGAGATCCGCAAGGTCGTGTACGACGGCACGTATGAGGACCTCTTCTTCTACATCGAGCGGCTTGTGGTCGCGGGCTGCGGCGAGGACGCGGCCGGGCGGCTGCACACGGCGCGGTCACGCAACGACATCGACATGACGATGTACCGCATGTCGCAGCGGCAGTTGATCCTCGCGGTGATTGAGGGGACGTTGGCGCTCCGGCGCGCGCTGATTCCGCTGGCCGACCGGTACCGGGAGGCGGTGTTCGCCGCCCACACCCACACGCAGCCTGCGCAGCCGTCCACGGTCGCGCACTACCTGCAAGCCGTCGTCGAACAGCTCGAGCGGGACACGGTCCGGCTCGTGGCGGCGTACGCCAGCACGAACCAGAATCCGCTTGGGGCGTGCGCGATCACCGGGACGGGCTTTCCCATCGATCGTCATCGGACCGCCGCGCTCCTCGGTTTCGACGGCACGACGTGCAACACCTACGGCAGCATCGCCACGGTCGACTACCTGCTGGAGAGCGTGAGCGCGACGGCCGTCCTGCTCGTCGGCCTCGGCCGCGTCGTCCAGAATCTGCTGCTGTGGTGCACGATGGAATTCGGGTACCTGCGGCTCGCGGACGGATTCGTGCAGGGCAGCAGCATCATGCCGCAGAAGCGGAACCCGGTGGCGCTCGAGCACGCGCGCGCGATCGGCAGCAAGGCGCTGGGGCAGGCGACGGGCATCATGCTCGCGACCCACAACACGCCGTTCGGCGACATCGTCGACACCGAGGACGACTTGCAGCCGCTGGTGGCGCAGATGTTCCACGACGCCGCGCGCGCGGTATCGCTGGTCGCGGCGGCGATGGCGGACGCGACGTTCAACGTCGAGAAGCTGGCGGAGCGCGCCGGACAGAACTGGATCACGATCACCGAACTCGCCGACACGCTGGCGCGCGATCACGGCCTGCCGTTCAAGGCGGGCCACACGATCGCGGCGCGGCTGATCGCCGGGTCGCGCACCTCGCCCGACACGCCGATGGCCACGCTGGTCCGCCAGGCTTCGAAGGACGTGACTGGTCAGGAAATCGTCTACACCGACGCCCAGCTTGCCGAGATTCTCAGCCCGCGGCACTTCGTCGAGGTGCGGAAGACGTACGGCGGTCCCTCACCGTCGGAGACGACGCGCGCGATCGGGGTGTCGAAAAACGCGCTGCGCCGCGACGAGGAGTGGTTGCGGCAGACCCGCGCCAAGCTCGCGCGCGCGGAAGAGCAACTGAAAGAAGCCGCAGGGAGGCTTTAGGCTAAAGTGTCACCAGCCAATGCTGCCCGGGATCGATGGGCAGCTCCTCCAGCAGCAGGTCGATCAGGCCTGGTCCGTACTTATTCAGGAAGTAGACGACGCCGAGGGTGCGTTCCTGCGGGTGGCCGTGAGGGAACGCCTGCGCCTGCGCGCGCACGAACTGGCGCCGCAGCGTCTCGTCGCGCTTCTTCGCGGCGTGGATGACCTTCGAGTGCAGCGACCGGAGCTCGTGCTCCATCTTGCCGAGCGTGGTCCTGGCCGCCCCTTCGAGCGTCGGATCCAGCGACGGCAGCGCAAGGACGACGCGGGCCATCGCCTGCTGTGTCTGTGACGCCGCGTCACGCAACGACTCTTCGACGCTCGCCGGGAGCTGGGCTTCGAGGAGCTTGTTGAGCGCGGATTCGTCGGGCGTCCGCAGCTCCTGGAACGCCACCCCGTACTTGCCGAGGAACCGCGTCGCGCCGGAATCGAGCAGCGTCGCGGTCGAGCGCGGGAACATGAGCGGCATGGGCACGCCGAACTGCGCGTAGATGCCGCGCAGCTGTCCCAGGTACGCCAGCTCGCTCGGGCCCGCCACGTAGCAGATGGTGGGGAAGAGCGTGTCCTGCACGATCGGGCGCAGCAGCACGTTGGGGCTGAACCCGCCGGGCCTCGCCAACGCGTCGCGCGACAGCGCGTCGCTCGAATGCGGGGTCTCGCCGATGACGAGGTGATCCCCCTGGCGCCGGATCGGCCGGCGGCCGCCGTCGAGGCTGAAGAGGGACACGGTGTCGGGGTTCAGGACGACCTGCGGCGCATGCCCGCGCGATGCGAGCGCGGCCCCCGCTTCGGCCGCAAGGGCGGTGGTCCGCCCGGGGGACGCGAGCTCCCTGGAGAAGACGTCGGCCACGAGCGGCTTCGCGTCTGGATCCGCGGCGTCGAAGACGACGAGTCCGTATGGGCCGAGCAGCGTTTCGAGCCACGTCGCGAAGGCGCGCGCCATTCCCGTGCCCGGTGTCCAGGCGGCGCGGACGCCGTCGATGACGGCAGGGGTGAATTCGGTCTGCTGAAGGGCGGAGGCGAGCTCGTTGATGGTCTGCTCGACCTGGGGCACCAGCGTGAGCTGCGCAACCGGCAGCTCGCCGGCCCCCTCGAGGTCCGGCAGCGTCACGGTGCGCGGCTGGAACTCGGCGTCGAGCACCGTACAACTCCGCACTTCCTTCCAGTCGTGATCCTCGGCGTCCACCCAGAACACGGCGACCACCGGGACCTGCAGATCGCGCTCGGTGCGCCGCGCGAGCTGCAGCGCCGTGAGCGCCTTGAGCAGCGTGAACAGGGGCCCGCCGAACACGCCCGCCTGCTGACCCGTGACGACCGCCACGCTCGACGGGTCGGCGAGCCGCGCCGCCGCGGCACGCGCGCCGGAGGGCGCCTGGCGCTGCGCCTGCTGCGCCTGGACGATAGAGGCGATCTTCGCCCGGTTGCGCGGGTGCTGCTGGGCGCGCGTGACCGCCTCGCGCCACGCCTCGGGCTCGAGCGGGTTGCCGGCGTACAGCCCTTCGACCTTCGCGAAGTTGTAGGCGTAGTCGCCCGCAAGCGGACGAATCCACGGAAAGCGGCGGACGTCGATGCCCGTGGCTTTCAGGCGGCCGGCGGGGCCGGTGGTGACCCCGGACGAGGATGGCTCGGCAGACACGAACCCGTACTCTCTCAGAGCGGTTGGAAAGCTGTCAAGGTAATGCAGCGCGGCATCTCGCTTGTGACGCGCGTGAAACCGTCGAGGATCCCGTAATTCGTGTTACATTCTGACGATCCGCCCGAGGAGTTCCGTCGCTGACCAGAGAGGACCCAAACGCATTTTCGCCGCCGCCAGCCTTCGGCCCCTTCCGGGTGCTGCATCAAATAGGTATTGGCACTCTTGGTCCCGTCTTTCGTACCTATGAGCCGACGCGTGACCGCCTGGTCGCCGTCAAGGTCTTCCGGCTCGACATCGTTCCCGAACAGGCCCAGTCGCTCGCCGACGCCCTGACGCGCGCCACCCAGGCGTCGCTCCTTCATCCCTCCATCGTCGAGCCGATCGCCTCCGGCGTCGAGGGCACGCTCGCGTATCGGGCGGAAGAGTACGTCGCGGCCGAGTCGCTGGATGTCGCGATGCGGCACTACGCGCCGGCGCCGATCGGGAAGGCGCTGCCGTTCATCACGCAGCTGGCGGGCGCGATTGATTTCGCGCGCGCCACGGGAATCGGCCACGGCGGGCTGCACCCGCGCGATATCTTCGTGACGCCCGATGACGCCCGCGCGACCGGATTCGGGGTCGTCGAGGCGCTCGAGCAGGTCGGCATCCGCGCGCCGATCCGTCGTCCTTACACCGCGCCGGAGCGCATCGAGGGACGCGCGTGGGGCACCCCGGCGGACGTGTTCTCGCTGGCCGCGATCACGTTTGAACTCTTGACCGGCCGCCGGCCCGCGGGAACCGGTGCGCAGGCGGGGGCGCTGCCGGAGGGAGACCGGAGCGAGGCGCTGCACGCCGTCCTCGCGCGCGCCATGGACGACGATCCGTCGCGCCGCTACGGCAGCGCGCTCGCGTTTGCCGGCGCGCTCGAGTCCGCGGCGCGGGGGGAGACGGTCCCTGGTCCCTTGGTCCCTCAGTCCACGGTCCCTGAGTCCACGGTCCC
>DAIUEK010000128.1:0-6080 GCA_036845165.1 Vicinamibacterales bacterium
GGACCCGGACCAAAAGCGCGAGCTGGGGCGTGCGCGCCGCCTCCTGATTCAAGAGCCGCGGCGCGCAAAGCCTTGATACAATGACGCGCACAAGTCGTTGAACATCGATCCCATCGCCGTCGCCGTCAGCTTCGGCGTACTCCTGCTGTCGCTCACGATCCACGAGGCCGCCCACGCATGGACCGCCGATACGCTCGGCGATCCCACCGCACGCGCGCTCGGCCGTGTGTCGTTGAATCCGCTGGTACACATCGATCCGATCGGGACGGTCCTGCTGCCGCTCATCGCGGCGTTCAGTCATTTCCCGTTGATCGGCTGGGCGAAGCCGGTGCCGGTCGCGCTGCGCAACCTGCGGAACCCACGGCGCGATTTCATGCTGGTCGCCGCGGCGGGGCCGACGAGCAACCTGCTGCAGGCCGTGGTGGCCGCCGGGATCCTCCGGCTGGTGTGGCATCCCGGCACCTCCGACGACCCCGGCATCCTGGCCACGGTGCTGTTCCTCGCGGTGCAGATCAACCTGCTGCTGGCCTTCTTCAACCTGATTCCCGTGCCGCCGCTCGACGGCGGCAACGTGATGCTCGGGTTGCTGCCGCCGGGGCTCGCCGCCGGCTACGCGCGGTTCCAGCAATACGGGTTCATCATCCTTTATGTCTTCCTGTTCACCGGCATCGCCAGCGCCCTGATCATGCCGCCGACCAACATGCTGATGAGGATCCTGATTCCGTGAAAGCGCGCGTCGTCTCCGGCATGCGGCCGACAGGCCGGCTGCACCTCGGCCATCTTGTCGGGGCGCTGAAGAACTGGGTCCCGCTCCAGGATGAGTACCAGTGCTTCTACTTCGTGGCCGACTGGCACGCGCTCACGAGCGAGTACGCCGACACCAGCAAGGTCGTCTCCAGCGGCTACGAGATGGTGGCGGACTGGATCGCGGCGGGCCTCGATCCCGAGAAGAGCACGTTCTTCATCCAGTCGCTCGTCCCGGAGCACGCGGAGCTGTTTCTCCTGCTGTCGATGGTCGTGCCGGTCCCGTGGCTGGAGCGCGTGCCGACCTACAAGGAGCAGCAGGAGACCCTGAAGGATCGCGATCTGTCCACGCTGGGCTTCCTCGGCTATCCTCTCCTGCAGACGGCCGACGTGACGATGTACGACGCGCGGTTCGTGCCGGTGGGGGCCGACCAGGTGGCGCATCTCGAGGTGTCGCGCGAGGTCGTCCGCCGCTTCAACAATTACTTCGGCGAGACACTCGTCGAGCCGCAGCCGCTCCTGACCGCCGTGTCGCGCCTGCCCGGCATCGACGGCGACAAGAAGATGAGCAAGAGCCTCGGCAACACCATTCACCTGTCGGACGACCCGGAGACAGTGAACAAGCGGGTGATGCAGATGTACACCGACCCCAAGCGCGTCCGCGCCGACATTCCCGGCACGGTCGAGGGCAACCCGGTCTTCATCTATCACGACACCTTCAACCCCGACACCGCCGAAGTCGACGACTTGAAGGAGCGCTACCGCGCCGGCAAGGTCGGGGACGTCGAGGTCAAGAAGAAGCTCGCGAAGGCGCTGAACGCGCATCTCGACCCGATTCGCGCCCGCCGGGCGGAGGTGGCGAGGCCGGCGATGGTGAAGGAGATCCTGCACGAGGGGTCGAAGAAAGCCCGCGTCGTCGCCGGGCAGACGATGGAGCGGATCAGGGACGCCGTGAAGTTGAGGTACGCGTGATGGAACAGGAATTCGAGTCCATTCTCGAGGCGTACCCCGTCCGCCTGACGAACTTCGAGGGACCGCTCGATCTGCTGCTGCACCTCATCAAGCGGAACGAGGTCAGTATCTACGACATCCCCATCACGCTGATTACGTCGCAGTACATCGAGTACATCGACCTGATGCAGGAGATGAATCTCGACGTCGCCGGGGAGTTCCTCGTGATGGCGGCGACGCTCATCCACATCAAGTCGCGGATGCTGCTGCCGCGGCCCGATCCGACGCAGGACGATCCGGAAGAGGATCCGCGCGACGCGCTGATCCGCCGGCTCATGGAGCACCAGAAGTTCAAGGCGGCCGCAGAGCTGCTGCACGAGCGGGAGACGCTGCGCAGCGCGCAGTGGACCAGGCCCGACGGCCCGATCGCGGAGATCGCCGGCGAGGCGCCGGAGCCGGAGATCGAGATCGATCTCTTCAGCCTGATCAGCGCGTTCCGCGCCGTCGTCGAACGCTCGCGGGCGAGGCCGAAGGCCTACCTGCCGGCGGAGCAGATGCCCATCGAGGAGCGCATCGAGCAGCTGATGGCGCGGCTGTCGGAGACCGAGGCGTGCGGCTTCGAGGATCTCTTCGAGGACGTACAGTCGCGCGCCGGGCTGGTCGTGACGTTCCTGGCGCTGCTCGAGATGATCCGCCTGAAGCTCGTCCGCGTGTTCCAGAGCGGGGTCGTCGGGCCGATTCGCATTTACAAGCGCGCGCGGCCCGCCGATGCCCCGAGGCCGTTGAGCGATCCAGAGCAGGTACACGCGCAGCATGTCGCCGATGCGGCAAAGAAAGATGACCAGTAGAGGTTCACCGTGTCTGATCACTTGAAGCCCATCATCGAAGCGCTGATCTTCGCGTCGCCGGAACCGATCACGGCCAAGACGCTCTACAAGCTGCTGGACGGCGAGCCGAAGGAAGACGTCGACGCCGCGCTGGCGGCGGTCCGCGCGGACTACGACCGCCCGTGCGGCCTGCAGATCGTCGAGGTGGCCGGCGGCTATCAGGTCACGACGAAGCCGGAGTTGCACGAATGGGTGCGGAAGCTGTTCCACGAGCGGACCACGTCCAAGCTGTCGGTGCAGTCGCTGGAAACGCTCGCGGTGATCGCCTACAAGCAGCCCGTGACGGCGCCCGAAATCGCGGAGATCCGCGGCGTCAGCAGCAGCTCGGGCGTGCTGCAGACGTTGATCGAGCGGAAGTTGATCAAGTCGGTGGGACGCAAGCCCGTGGTCGGCCGCCCGTTCATGTATGGCACGACGCGGGAGTTCCTGGACCGCTTCGGCCTCAACGACATCACGGACCTGCCGAAGGTCGAAGAGTTGTCGGACGCGCTGGGCTTCGAGCTGCCGGCCGGCCTCGCCGAGCCGACCATCACGACTTCACCGCTGCCGTTCGATGCCGCCGAAGAGCAGCCACAACCTGAGCCCGCGCCGGCTGAAGATGGCGAGACCGTTCACTGAAACAGCCCACGGCACCACCACGAAGGTCACTAAGACCACAAAGATCACAAAGGTCTTTGTGGTCTTTGTTTCTTAGTGGTCTTCGTGAATGAGCCGTCGGAGGTCGAGAGTCCCGCGGCGCGGCGCAGTTTCGTGAGCTCCTGCGCGTCGAGCTCCCGCCAGTGGCCGGGCGGGATGTGCTCGTCGGTGATGGGACCGATGCGGACGCGGCGCAGGCGCGAGACGGGATGGCCGATCGACTCGAACATCTTCCTCACCTGCCGCTGGCGCCCCTCGTGAAGGACGATTTCCACGAACGTCTGTTCGGCGCCGGCCTCGGTGACCTTTATCGCGCGGTCAGCCAGCCGGATCCTGGCGGGCGCCGTCCGGTGTCCGTCGATCACGACCCCGCGGGCGAGGCGCGCCAGGTCGTCCTCGTCGGGCACGCCGCGGACCCTCGCTTCATACACCTTCTCGATTTCGTGGCGGGGGTGCATGAGCCGCGCGGCGAGCTCGCCGTCGTTCGTCATCAGCAGCAGTCCCTCCGAGTCGTAGTCCAGCCGGCCGACGGGATAGACGTACTCCCGCACGCCCTTCATCAGGTCCATGACGGTCGGGCGCCCTTCCGGGTCGCTGCGGGTGGTGACGTAGCCGCGCGGCTTGTAGAGCAGGATGTAGCGCTTCCGCTTCTGCTCTCTGATGCGCCGCCCGTCGACCTTGATCTCGTCCCGTTCCGGATCGGCTTTCGTCCCCAGCGTGGTGACGGTTGTCCCGTTGACCTCCACGCGACCCTGCGTGATCAGCTCCTCGGCCAATCGGCGCGACGCGACCCCGGCGGCCGACATGATCTTCTGTAGCCGTTCTTCACTCATCAAGTAACTTCGACCAGAAGTCTATCAGCCGCCAGAGAGCGGCGGTCGTCGACGCGCGATCCACCTCAGCGTGGGTGACGAGCGGCGTCAGGAGCACGTGCACCGGCGTGTGGCGCGCGCGCAGGTCGCGCGCGAGCAGCGTGGACTCGACCGCGGGGACGACGTTGTCGTCGGTGCCGTGCAGCAGGTAGACCGGGACGGACGGCGAGGGCGACCGCTCGGGCGAGAGCGCCGGATCCCCGCCGAGCTCCGCGACGTGGGGCAGCAGCACCGGGCCCAGATGCGCGACGTCACGCGTGTTGACGTAGTCCATGTAGGTCCGTGACGGCTCGGGCAGCCCGGCCTCGAGCGCTTTGGCGTGGGTGAACTCGACGAGCGCCCTCGGTTTGTCGACCATGTCGAGCCGCGACGCCTCGAGGTAGGCCAGGATCGCGGCCTTGAGCGGCGCCACCTGCCCGGCGGGGACGACGCGATCGGCGGCGCCGAGGAGGACGATCGCCACGCCGTAGTCGTGCGGCGGCCGCACCGCGCCATCCGGCTGGATGCCGGTGCAGAGATATTTCAGCGTGCGCGGCAGATCCGCGTGCCCCCCGAGCGCCATCGCGAACGCGACGCCGTTGCGGATCGCCGGACGCGCCGACGCGACGATCGCGAGGCCGCCGCCAAAGCTGATCCCCATCATTCCGATCCGTCCATCGCGGCCATGGAACTCGGGGCGGCGCATCATCCACGCGGCCGCGTCCTCGATCATGTCCGTCGTCCGCGCCGTGATTTCGTAGCGCGCGAGGTCCGGCAGTTCGACGGTGAGGACGGGATGGCCCATCGCGGCGATGTCGCGCGCGAAGCCGACGAGCCGGGGTTCGTCGATGCCCGCGGCGTGCACGCCGGGTACGAGCAGGACGCCGCGGCCGGATTCGCGGTACGGCTGGTAGGCGCGCGACCGCAGCGTGCCGCCGCGCCACGGAATCGGCTGCACGCCCATCGCCGTGACTGAGGTCGTGTCCCACGACGCCATCGTGCGTGCGGGCCCCTGCATGCCGGACGCACGCACCACGAAGGCGGTGCCGCGCAGATACGATCGTCCCGTGCTCGTCGCGCCGACCGCGAGCGACGCAAGCAGCGGCAGGCCGAACAGCAGTCCGATCGCGAACCGCAACGGCCGGCGACGAAATGAGGCGAGGAGGGTCATGTTGTGACTGCCACGCTCTGCGGCCGCAAGCGAGCGCCGGGGCCCCCGACCCGGCACCCGCGTTGGGGTGGCCTGCCGGGAGGGAAGTCGCCGAAGGCGACCGCGAGCGCGCAGCGAGGTGGGGAATGCCAAAAGGGGCCCCACCGAGCGAAGTTAGGAGAAGATAATACCAGTGTGACGAAGCGGCTCATCATCGCCATCGACGGACCGTCAGGCGCCGGGAAGGGAACCGTCGCCCGCGCCGTCGCTGAGCGGCTCGGGTACCGGCACATCGACACCGGCGCGATGTATCGCGCACTGGCCTGGATGGCGACACACGAGGGGCTGGACCTGGCCGACGAGGACGCCGTCGCCGCGCTCGGCGAGCGCGCCATGTTTGATGTGGAGCGAGGGCGGATCGGGATCGACGGCCACGACGTGGCCGCGGCGATCCGCACGCCGGAGATGGACAAAGCGTCGGCGACGCTGGCGCGCCATCCGGCCGTCCGGCGCGCGCTCGTCGCCCGCCAGCGATCCTACGGCGACGGGGGCGGCGTGGTGATGGAGGGGCGCGACATCGGGACCGTCGTGTTTCCCCGGGCCGACGTAAAGATCTACCTCGACGCCTCGCCCGAAGAGCGCGCGCGCCGCCGCGCGGCCGATCCGGCGCACACGAGCTCGAAAAACGTCCGGCTGTCGGAGGTGGCGACGGCGCTCGCCGAGCGGGACAAGAGCGACTCGACGCGTGCCGCGTCACCGCTCGCCGTGGCGCCGGACGCGACCGTGGTCGACACGACCGGCATGCCGGTGGACCGGGTGATTGAAACGGTTCTGGCGCTGGTCAACGCGAAACGCTGAACG
>DAIUEK010000129.1:0-2211 GCA_036845165.1 Vicinamibacterales bacterium
CACCACGCGCGTGAGCCAGACGACCACGACAAACACGGCGGCCGCGACCGTGGCCGCGGCCGCCGTGTTTGTCGTGGTCGTCTGGCTCACGCGCGTGGTGTCCCTCGGATCGGTGGCGGCGACGGTGACGCTGCCGTCCGTGGCGTGGCTGTCGGGATCGTCACCGCCGGTGCTGGCGGCGGCCGTCGGCACCGGGACGCTGATTCTCTTCCGCCACCGGTCGAACATCAGGCGGCTCGCACAGGGCTCCGAGCGGCGCATGGGGGCGCCGCGATGAACGACCGGATCGCGATCCTCGGCGCCGGCAGCTGGGGCACCGCGCTCGCCGTCCACTGCGCCCGCATCGGGCACGGCGTCCATCTCTGGGGGCGCGACCAGGCGCTGATGGACGACATCGCGCGCACGCGCGAGAACGCGGGCTACCTGCCCGGGATTGCGCTCCCCGATGGCGTGACCGCGACCGCGTCGCTCGAAACCGCGCTCGCGAATGCCCCGATCGTCATCGCCGCGGTGCCGTCGCACGGGATGCGCCATGTCCTGCGCCTCGCCGTGCCGTTCCTGCGCCCTGGCGTGATCCTCGTCAGCGCGACCAAGGGACTCGAGAGCGACTCACTTCATCGGATGTCGCAGGTGATGGCCGAAGAGGCCGGCGCGCGGCATCCCGTCGCGGTGCTGTCCGGCCCGAGCTTCGCGCTCGAAGTCGCGCGCGGCATGCCGACCGCCGTCGTGGTGGCGTCCACCGATCCGACGGCCACGACGCGCGTCCAGGACAGTCTGAAGGGGCCGGCGCTCCGACTGTACGGCAGCGACGATGTGACGGGGGTCGAGTTGGGCGGCGCGTTGAAGAACGTCATCGCCATCGCCGCCGGCGTCGTGGAGGGGCTCGGGATCGGCCACAACGCGATGGCGGCGCTGATCACGCGCGGCCTCGTGGAGATGTCCCGGCTCGCCTGCGCGGAAGGCAGCCGGCGTGACACGCTCGCAGGACTCAGCGGCCTGGGTGACCTCGTCCTCACGTGCACCGGCGACTTGAGCCGTAACCGCCGGGTGGGCATCGAACTGGGCGGCGGCCGGTCTCTTCCGGAGATCCTGTCCGGGATGAAAATGGTGGCGGAAGGGGTGCGCACCACGGGCGCCGCGCTGGCGCTCGGCGTGCGCCACGGCGTCGAGCTGCCCCTGGCGGCCCAGATGGCCGCGGTCCTCGACGGGCGCACGACGCCGCGCGAGGCGGTGGACGTCCTGATGCTCCGCCGCCAGCGCTCCGAGACCGACCATGCGTGATTGGTGACCATGGGTTTTTTCGACAAGATCAGACAGTCCCTCACCCGTACCAAGGAACAGTTCGTCGAGCGGTTCGATGACATCGTCCGGCGCGCCGACGCGCCCGACGGGCGGAGCCGCGCGGTCGACGTCGAGACGATGGACGCGCTCGAGGAAGCGCTGATTTCCGCGGACGTCGGCGTCGCCGCCACGGAGCAGATCGTCACGGCGGTGCGCGAGCGGAGCCGGCGCGGCGAGTCGCTTCGCGCGCTGGTCAAGGCGGAGATTCTGTCGATTCTCAAGAACGCCGAGCCTCCCGCGACGAACGGTCAGAAGGCCTTCGACGCGGTCCAGGCCAGGCCCCGCGTCGTGCTGATTGTGGGCGTGAACGGCACGGGCAAGACCACCACGGTCGGAAAGCTCGCGCGACTGATCAAGGACTCCGGCAAGACGCCGCTCATCTGCGCGGCGGACACCTTTCGCGCCGCGGCCGTGGAGCAGTTGCAGGTGTGGGCGACGCGCGCCGGGGTGGACGTCATCCGCGCGCAGAGCGGCGCCGACCCGGCCGCCGTGGTGTTCGATGCGATCGCCGCGGGCAAGGCGCGCGGGCGCGACGTCATCCTGGTCGACACCGCGGGGCGGATGCACACGCGCGTGAACCTGATGGCGGAGCTCGAGAAGATCACGCGCATCGCCGCGCGCGAAGTCGAAGGGGCGCCCCATGACGTCCTGCTGGTGCTCGACGCCACCGTGGGGCAGAACGGGCTCCAGCAGGCCCGCGAGTTCATGGGGGCCGCGGGCGTGAACGGCATCGTGCTCACCAAGCTCGATGGCACCGCCAAGGGGGGGATCGCCGTCGCGATCGCGCACGACCTGAAGCTCCCGATCCGGTACGTCGGCGTCGGCGAAGCCATCGACGATCTGATCCCCTTTTCACCCGAAGAGTACGTG
>DAIUEK010000129.1:2311-6052 GCA_036845165.1 Vicinamibacterales bacterium
CGGCGTCGGCGAAGCCATCGACGATCTGATCCCCTTTTCACCCGAAGAGTACGTGGACGCGCTCTTCGAGGAGAAATGGTGATGGAGCGAAGCCGCTGTCGGGCAGGGTGCGGAGGGCCTCGGCATGGGGCTTAGAGACGGCTCGCCCTCGGCCCAATGCCCAGGCCCACTGCACAGGGCCCGATATCGTTTCTAAAATGTACGACTCCCACTTCATGCGGAAGGCCCTCGCGCTCGCCGAGCGCGGGCGGGGCCGGACGAGCCCGAACCCGATGGTCGGCGCGGTCGTCGTGGACGACGAGGGGGTGATCGTCGGACGGGGGGCGCACGAGATCGCCGGCGGGCCGCACGCGGAAGTGATCGCCCTCGCCGCCGCCGGCGCGCGCGCGGGGGGCGCGACACTCTACTGCACGCTGGAGCCCTGCTCTCATACCGGGCGGACGGGCCCCTGTGCGCCCGCCGTGGCGCAGGCCGGGATTCGCCGGGCGGTGATCGCGATCGAGGACCCCAACCCGCTCGTGCACGGCGGCGGCCTGTCGTACCTGCGCGACCACGGCATCGACGTGTCGGTCGGCGTGGAGCAGGAGGCCGCGTCACGCCAGAACGCGGCGTTCCTGACGACCATGCGGCAGGGGCGGCCGCACGTGATTCTGAAGGCGGCGCTGAGCCTCGACGGCCGGCTCGCGGCGGCCCCCGGCGTCCGCACACCGCTGACCGGTCCGGCGGCCAACCGCCGCATCCACCGCCAGCGGGCCGAGGTGGACGCCCTCGCCGTCGGCTCCGGAACCATGCTGACGGACGATCCCCTCTTGACCGCGCGCGGGGCCTACCGGCAGCGGCCCCTGACGCGCGTCGTCTTCGATCGGCGCCTCCGCACACCCCCCTCGGCGCGGGTGCTCTCGACGCTCGACGCCGGGCCGGTCATAATCGTCAGTACCGAGCGGGCGTGCGCGGGAGCCCCGGATCGCGTGCAGGGGCTCTCGGCGGCCGGCGCCCGCATTCTTGCCCTGCCAGCCGACGATCTCGGCACGGCGCTTCGGGCCCTGACGGCGGCCGGCGTCACGTCCCTCCTGCTCGAAGGAGGAGCCGCGCTGCACCGCGCCGCGCTGGACCTGGGCGTCGTGGACGCGGTCCACGTCTACATCACGCCCGCGCCCCTCGGGCCGGGTGGAGTGGAGTGGATCGGAGAGGGCAGGGTGGCCTGGGACGCGCTGTACGACCGCCGCGCCATCTGGCTGGACGAAGACGTACTGGTAGAGGGATATGTTCACCGGACTTATTGAGACCGTCGGGGAAGTCGCGGAGGTCAAGCCGACCGCCGCCGGAGTCCGCCTGCGCCTGACCACGACGTTGTCGCCGGAACTGTCCCCCGGGGACTCGGTGGCCGTGAACGGCGTCTGCCTCACCGTGGTGTCCGCGGATGCCTCGGGGGTGCACATGGACGTGTCGCCGGAGACGCTGCGGGTGTCCGCGCTGGGCTCGCTGAAGCGCGGCGTGGCGGTCAACATGGAACGCCCGATGCGCGCCGATTCCCGCGTCGGCGGCCATTTCGTCCAGGGGCACGTGGACGCGACCGGCACGATCGAGGAAATCCGGAAGGACGGCGACTGCTTGTGGGTGACCGTCAAGTTTCCCCCGTCGCTCGCCGAGCAGATCGTGCGGAAGGGCTCGATCGCGATTGACGGCATCAGCCTGACGGTCGCGGGCGTGGACGATCGCCGGTTCGACGTGCAGATCATACCGTTCACGTGGGAACACACCACGCTCCGGTTCACGAAGGTGAACGATCTCGTGAATCTCGAGTGCGACATGCTCGGCAAGTACGTGCTCCGCGCCATGGAAGTAGCCAAAGGCAAATGACGAGTAAGTCCGGTTCTCCGTTCGCCTCCATCGAAGAGGCCATCGAGGCGTTCCGCGACGGCCGCATGATCATCGTCGTCGACGACGAGGATCGGGAGAACGAGGGGGACCTGACGGTCGCGGCGGAGAAGGTCACGCCGGACATCATCAACTTCATGGCGAGGGAAGGCCGGGGCCTCATCTGCCTGTCCATGACCGAGGAGCGCCTCGAGGAGCTCGACATCCCGCAGATGGTGCCGCAGAACACGGCGCGCTTCGAGACGGCGTTCTGCGTGTCCGTCGAGGCCAAGTACGTGACGAGCACGGGCATCTCGACCGCGGATCGCGCGGCGACCGTCCGGACGCTCATCGACCCGTCGACGCGCCCCTCCGACCTGGCGCGTCCCGGGCACATGTTTCCGCTGAAGGCGCGGACCGGCGGGGTCCTCGTCCGCGCGGGGCAGACCGAGGCGGCCGTCGATCTCGCGCGGATCGCGGGCCTCTATCCCGCCGGCGTCATCTGCGAGATCCTGAACGACGACGGCACGATGGCGCGCGTGCCGGAGCTCACCATGTTCGCGAAGCGGCACACGCTGCCGATGATCACGATCGCGGATCTGATCCATTACCGGATGCGAACCGAGGCGATCGTGCGCCGCGTGGCGTCGGCGGCGCTCCCGACGGACCATGGCGACTTCCGCGTCATCGCGTTTGAAAGCGTCCTGGACAAGGAAACCCACGTCGCGCTCGTCAAAGGAGACATCGGCGACGGCGAGAACGTGCTCGTCCGGGTCCATTCCCGCTGCCTGACGGGGGACGTGTTCCAGTCCTCCCGCTGCGACTGCGGCCTGCAGCTCCACGTCGCCATGACGAAGATTGAGGCGGCGGGGCGCGGCGTGCTGCTGTACCTGAACCAGGAGGGGCGTGGGATCGGCTTGACGAACAAGATCCGCGCCTACGAGCTGCAGGAGCAGGGGCTCGACACCGTCGAGGCCAACGAGCGCCTCGGTTTCAAGGCGGATCAGCGCGACTACGGCATCGGCGTGCAGATCCTCAAGGATCTCGGCGTCCGCTCCATGCGGCTCCTATCCAATAATCCCCGGAAGCTCGTCGGGCTGGAAGGGTACGGGCTGTCCGTGGCCGAATGGCTGCCGCTCGAAATCCCCGCCTCGGAGCACTCCGCGCGCTATCTCCGCACGAAGAAGGAAAAACTCGGCCATCGGCTACGCGGCGTTTAGCAAGGCGAACGCGCGGGCGGACGGTTCCGCTACGAAATCCCTCTCCGCAAGCCGGAAAAACACCCCGCCGGCGGCTTGTCGGCGGCAGGCCAGGGTCCCACTCCGCTCGAGGCGCGGTGCTCGCTCCGTCACCCTGGCCGGATTTCTGGCTCCTCCGGGACGTTTTTCCGTCTGACGCGTCCACGGCTTGCTCCGAAGGGATTTCTCCGCGCAACCATCCGTCCGCGCGGCAGTCGGCGGCGCTTCGAAAACGCCGGTTGATGGACGCAGTCGGCCGCACGGCGGGGAATCGTCTCGTCTCGTACTCTCGGCTCGCCGATAAGAACGTGTTCGCCCCCCTGTGCCACGATGGACCGGTCGATCGCTCTTCAAACATCCGGGCTCGATCAGCTCGGGCCGGTTATGGGCCGCCAGTGAACCCGATATACCGCGCAGCCTCGCACGAATATTCGGCTATTCGAGTTCTGGATATCGCCCTCAGGCACGCGCCCGCGCCCGGCCCGAAGTGATGATCCGCAGGGCAGTTCCGCTCGTGTTGAAGAGTCCTGCCGGCCGCGATACACTGCGACCGCACAAGTGATGCCGAGCTATCGAGTTCTAGTCGTTAGCGAGACGAGAACTGACCTGCGTGCTGGACGCCATGCCGATTGGGGCGTATACTCAA
>DAIUEK010000130.1:0-6018 GCA_036845165.1 Vicinamibacterales bacterium
AATGATCTTGGGCTGCATAAAGGTCCGACCATATAGTGTATTCTCTACGCTGTACCCTTTCATTTCTGAGGTCTGCATGCACCGAATGTCGAGAGCGGTGGCTCGCGGCGCGGCCGCACTGGCGGTGGCCGCGGTCGTGATGTCCGGCTGGGGAGACCGCGGCGTCTCCGCGCAGCGGTTACGCAGTGGCGGCGACGGTATGCTGGTCGGGATCGAAGCGCTGAAGGATCCTCCTGGCGCCGTGTGCGCCTGGCCGACCGACTGGCAGGTCAACGAGCTGCGCGCCGAGCGCGCCGCCGCGGGCCGCGTCGAGCAGCAGGGACGCCGCGGTCGATCGGCCGTGGCGCCGGGCGGCGACCTCATCGGTGGCGATCCGATCCGTGCCGTGCGCGACCCCAACGCGGCATTCGCCGCCGTGGCGGTGGACGTCGCCCGCAACGAGGTGATTGCCACCGACGAGAACCTCTTCCAGATTCTCGCGTTCGACCGGACCGGGAACACGCCGCCCGGGATCCCGCGCACCATGCCGAAGCGGACGATTGCCGGCGAGAAGACGCAGATCGAGTTTCAATCGGGGGTCTACGTGGACCCGGAGACCGGCGACATCTACGCGACCAATAACGACACCCGGAACAAGCTGGCGGTGTTCGCCCACGGCGGGGACGGCAACGTCGCGCCGGTCCGTCTGCTCGACACGCCGCACGGGGCGTTCGGCATCACGGTGGACAACGCGCACCAGGAAATGCTGATTACGATTCAGCACGACAGCGCGATCGTCACCTACCGCAAGCAGGCGGACGGCAAGGAGTCGCCGACTCGCCTGCTGCAGGGCAGCAAGACCGGCGTGGCCGATCCGCACGGCATCGTGGTCGATCCGCGCGACGACCTGATCTTCGTCGCCAACTACGGATCGACCCACGACACGAGCGCGACGATCGAGAAGAGGACCGGGGTGCCCTCCGGCGGCCTCGACGTGGGGAAGTCGAACTGGCCGCTCGGCCGCGAATACGCGATCCCGGGGAGCGGCACCACCAACGCGCCCTCGATCGTCGTGCACAAGCGGACCGACAGTGGCAACGCGTCCGCGTTGCGCGTCATTCAGGGGCCGGCCACCCAGCTCGATTGGCCGACCGGCCTGGCGTTCGACGCCGAGCGCCGCGAGCTCTACGTCGCGAACGACGCCGGGGCGTCGGTGCTCGTCTTCGACGCCGACGCCAATGGGAACGTGGCGCCCAAGCGCGTGCTCAAGGGCGCCAGGACGAACCTTGCGAACCCAACGAGCGTCTTCGTCGATGCGAAGAACAAGGAGCTGTGGGTCGCCAACTTCGGCGGGCACTCGATCACCGTCTACCCGATTGATGCGAAGGGCGACGTGGCGCCGCGCCGGATCATCCGGAGCGCGCCGCCCGAGGCGCCATCGCTGATGATTGGCAATCCCGGCGCGGTGGCCTACGATACGAAACGCGAGGAGATCCTGGTCCCGAACTGCGTCGCCCACCCGCAGATTGCGGTGTTCGCCTGTCTGGCCGACGGAGACGCGCGACGGGTCAGGGCCATCGAGGGACAGAAAACGCAGCTCGGGCGGACGATGCACGCCATCGCGTACGACGCGATCCACGACGAAATCTTCGTCCCGCAGCAGTTCGGCCAGGGGATCCTGGTGTTTGCCGGCAACGCGACCGGCGAGGTCCCGCCCAAGCGCGTCATCCAGGGACCGGACACGCAGCTCATCGCGCTCGATCGGCTGGCCGTCGATCCGGTCAACAACGAAATCTACGTGCCCGAAGGGAGGAAGGTCCTGGTCTTCCCACGCGACGGCAACGGCAACGTGAAGCCGACGCGCGTGATCGAGGGGCCCGACACGACGATGCTCGCGGCGCGCGCGGTCGCCGTCGATCCGTCACGCAACCTGATCGTCGTCAGCGCCACGCCGGCCGGCGGAGACCCGGGAGACGAGCGGTCGACAGAGCTGGCGATCTTCGATCGGACGGCGACGGGCAACGCCAAGCCGCTCCGCGTCATCACCGGCGTCGCCTCGACGCAGAACATCGCCGTCTTTGAGGAGTCGGGGCTCATCTTCGGCGTCGGATCGTCGTTCGTCGCCGTGTGGCGGATCGACGACAACGGAAAGGTCGCGCCGCGGTATACCATCGGCGGGCCGAACGGAAAGCTCGTCGATCCGCGCGGCGTCACGATCGACCGCAAGAACAAGACGGTGATCATCTCGGACAAGTATCTGAACGCGGTGCTGACCTACTCGGTGCCGCAGCTCTTCGACGCGAAGACCTCGGCGAGCGCGTCGAAGCAGGACCGCTGACGCTGGACATCGCGGTCGTCAGCCCCCACGGGTTCCACGAGGAGGTCGCCGACACGCACGCGCCGCAGCCGTGTTCTTGTCGAGCCGGCCTCGCTGAGAAGGGTTCTTCGATGACTCACACGCGTCTTGGCACCATGCCCGCCCTGCTCGCGGTCGCCAGCCTGATGGCCTGCAGCGGCGCTCCGGCCAAAGCTCCCGCGACCGCCGCGCAGACTGCCGCGACCTTGCCTGCCGCGGCCGCGCCTCTGACCCCCGCACACGCGACGACCGCCCCTGATGCCGCGCCGGTGACCGGTTCTGTCGCCGAGACGATGAACTCGGGCGGGTACACGTACGCGCGTTTGCAGACCGGCAAGGGCGATGTGTGGATCGCGGCGAGGGAGTTCGTCGTCCGGGCGGGCGAGCGCCTGACCGTGCCGCTCGAAATGCCCATGCCGAATTTCCACAGTCAGACGCTGAACCGCGACTTTCCGCTGATCTACTTCGTGACCGAGGTCGCGCGCGACGGCCAGACGTTGTCGTCGGCGCATGGACAGCCGGCCGCACCGGCCACGACGGGAAGCCGCCAATCCGCAGCGGCGACATCCGTCGAACGGATTCCGCTCGCGCCAGGCGGCATGTCGATCGCGGACGTGTGGGCGAAACGCACGTCGCTCGCCGGCACGCAGGTCGTGGTGCGGGGCACGGTGGTGAAAGTCAACGACGGCATCATGGGCCGCAACTGGCTCCACCTGCAGGACGGATCCGGATCCGCCGCCGACCGCACGAACGATCTGGTGGTCACGACGGCCGCGGAGGCTAAAGTCGGCGACATCGTGACCATGTCCGGTGTGCTGGCGATCGGAAAGGACTTCGGCGCGGGCTACGTGTATGACGCGATTCTCGAGAAAGCGACCGTGAAATAGCACGCGAGCGCTCTACGCACTCGGCTCCCGTAGCGCCGCAAGCACACCCGCGCCCTTGAACGGCACCCGCCGCAGCCGCACTCCGGTCGCATCAAACACCGCGTTCGCCACCGCCGCCAGCGTCGGCTTGCACACCGTTTCCCCAGCCCCGTAAGGCGGCAGGTCGGGCCGGTTCGGATTCGGGTCCCCATTCACAATCACAATATCGATTGCCGACGGCGTATCGGCATGGGTCAACGTCGGATGAGTCGCCCAATCCACGCTTGTGACCTTCTCGTTGTCGAACCGCACTTCCTCGTAGAGCGCGCGGCTGAGCGAATGCAGCGTCCCGCACTCGAGCGTGCGGATCAGCGCCTCGGGGTTAATCACCAACCCGCAATCGTGGGCGATCACGAAGCGCTTCACCCAGATGTGCCCCGTCTTGCGATTCACTTCCACTTCGGCGATCTCGGCGACAACGGTCTGCTTGCGAAACGCATACGCGATGCCGCGGCCGGTGAGAAGGTCGCCGTTGCCGCGCGGCTTCGGTGACGGGCGCGCGCCCCAGCCGAACTTCTCCGCTGCCGCTTTGATGCACGCGATCGAGCGCACGCGTTTGAAGTCGCTGTCGTCGTCCGTGCTCGCCTGGAGCAGCCTCAAGCGGAACTCCACCGGATCCGCCTTCGCCGCCACCGCAAGCTCGTCGATGAAGCTCTCCGCTGCAAACGTCACCTGCGGACCATCAGGGTCGCGCAGGTTGCCGGTCCTCAGCGGCGTCTCAAACGGCATCGGCAACGGCACCACGCGCCTCGTCTGGCGACGATTCGGAATGGCATACATGTCCGACGGCAAGGACGCACGGCCGGCTGAGGGCATCGGCTTACGGATGCCCATGAGCTGCGAGATGAGCACCGTGTCGTGCTCGTTGTAGCCCAGATGATTGTAATCGGCCGCGCACGCGTCGTAATGGAGTGCGACGACGTTCCCCTTCTCATCCAGCCCGCCGCGCATCTTGAAGGCATACGCCGGACCCTTCGCGTCCCACGCCGTTTCTTCCTGCCGCATCCACTGCACGCGCACCGGACGGCCGATCTCTTTCGCCAGAAACGCCGCCTCGACCCCCGCATCGTCCGCCGCCGTACGGCCGAAGCCCTGCGGGCCGTCCATCCACACCACGCGCACGCGGTCGCGCGGCATCTTGAGGAACTCCGCCACGCCGTTCCGCATGCCGTACGACTTCATGTCGTTGGAATAAATCGTCATCTGATCGTTCGAGGGATCGGCCATCGCATGCGCCGGGCCGATCGCGGTGTGGCCCTGGAACGGCACGTCGTATTCGGCCTCAATCACCGTGGCCGCGCCCGCGAACGCCGCGTCCGGATCGCCGGCCACGACCGGCGCGCCAGAAGACGAGGGGGTCGCGCCGCGCATGTAGGTGAAGAGATTCTCCGACGTGGGGAAGGGCGCGGTCGCCGGCTTCCTCCAGTTGACCTTGAGCTGCCTGGCCGCGCGAATCGCCTGCTCCTCGCGCTCGCACACCACGGCCACGTAGTTGCCCTTGCTCACCACCTTGATGAATCCGGGAACGGTCTTCACGGACGATTCATCGATGCTGACGAGGGTGGCGCCGGCGACCGGCGGCTTGACGTTCCTCGCGTGCACCATCCCCGGCGCCTTCACGTCCACCGCCCACTTGAGCGATCCATCAACCTTGGCGGGAATGTCGTAGCGCTGCGGCGACTGCCCGACGATCTGCAGCTCCTGCACCGGCTTGACCTTCGCCCTACCGGTCGTCGCGTCGATGTTCTGGCCCGTGAGCGTGACGTTGAACTTCCGCCCGCCGATCAGCTCGCCGTAGGTAATCTGACGCGGAGGTGCGGACACAGGGTTGTCCCCACGCACGGAGATGACACTCTTGCTGACGACGAGCGCCGAGACGGGAACGCCGAAGCGGGTGGAGGCCATGTCGAGCAGCACGCGCCGGGCCTCGGCGGCTACGCGGCGCATGGGCCAGCCGTCGGTCTCAATCGCATCCGATCCGCCCGACCCACCTTGATCGACAGTCGTGTCGGTGCTACCCATCACGCAGCGCGTCTGGTCGTACGCCATGTCGAGCTCGTCGGCCATCATCTGGCGGAAGGCCGTGCCCGTGCCCTGGCCGAGGTCCGTCTTGCCGACGTAGAACGTCGCGGTGTTGTCCTGGCGGATGACGATCCAGGAGTCGAGTTGGCGGAAGTCGGGGTCGGGATAGGGGCCCGCGCCTTGCGCGCGCAGGCCCCCCATGAATGGGGGCCCTACAACTGAAACGCCGACGACGAGCATGCCCGACGTCTTGATGAAGTCGCGTCGCGTCCTCATGCCATCACCTTCGCGGCGCGCTTGATCGCGGCCTGCACGCGGTAATAGGTCATGCAGCGGCACAACGCGCCCTGCATGCCCTCGCGGATCTGCGCGTCGGTGGGGTTCGGGTTCTTGTCGAGCAGCACCTTCGCGGTGAGGATCTGCCCGTTCTGGCAGAAGCCGCACTGCGGGACCTGCTCGTCAATCCACGCCTGCTGCACCGGATGGAGCGTGCCGTTCCTGGCGAGCCCTTCGAGCGTCGTGATCTCCGCGCCCGCTACTGTTGAGACGGGCCTGATGCACGACCGGACAGCCTCGCCCTTGATCAGGACCATGCACGCGCCGCATTGCCCGAGGCCGCAGCCGAAGCGCGGGCCGGACAGATCAAGATCGTTCCGCAGGACATACAGCAGAGGCGTGGAAGGCTCCACGTCAACCGTGTGCGCCTTGCCGTTCACCCGCAACGTGATGGCAGCC
>DAIUEK010000131.1:0-6005 GCA_036845165.1 Vicinamibacterales bacterium
TCGTCGCCCGGGAGCCCGTTGATCACTGGCGTCCACGTCTTGCCGAAGTCCGCCGTGCGGAAGATGTACGGCGCGAAGTCGCCGTCGCGATGCGCGTCGAACGAGACGTAGGCCGTGCCGCGCGAGGCTTCGGAAGCCACGATCTTTCCAACGAAGGTTCCGTTCTTCACGCCCGCGATCGCGCCGCTCAGCTCGTTCCACGTGTTGCCGCCGTCCGTCGTGAGCTGGACGTTCCCGTCGTCGGTCCCGACCCAGAGAATCTTCGGGTCGAGCGGAGACTCGGCGACGTTCGAGATCTCGCTGATGTTGTCGCCGTCGTTGCGCGAGAGCTTGATGTCCTTGTTCAGGACGCCCATCATCGTCAACTCGTCGCGGTTGATCGAGCGCGTCAGATCCTTGCTGCGCGCCCAGGAAGACCCGAAGTCCTTCGAGGTGAAGAGGCGATTGCCGCCGAGGTACACGGTGCCCGACGTGTGGCGCGACGCCATGACGGGCGCGTCCCAGTCGTAGCGATACGGAGGCTCGCCCGCAGGAGGACGCGGGTTGATGCCCATCGCGTCTCCCGTCAGCGGATCCACGAGGGCAAGACTTCCGCCGCTCGACGACGAGTAGACCTTGCGCCAGTCCACCTTGTCCACGGCCTTGCCGGTGCCGTCGCTGAACCCGATCTCCATCCAGTCCTGATTCAGGATGCCGAGCCAGTGACGCGTCGCGCTCGGCCCCATCCACGAGTGATTGTCCTGGAGTCCGGCGTAAATCCAGTAAGGCTCGCGGTTGTCCACGGCGATCCGATACACCTGCGCGACAGGGATGTTGTTCACGCGGATGTACGTCTTCCCCATATCGAAGCTCTCGTGCAGCCCGCCGTCGCCGACGACATAGATGTGGTTCGAGTTGGCGGGGTCCACGCGGATCACGTGATGGTCGGTCTTCAGGCCCACGTCGTAGGCCGGCGACGTCGGCTCTTCCGCGAACGTGGCGCCGCCGTCTTCGCTCTTGACGATGTAGGTGCCGGGGAGCCAGATGCGCTTGTCGTTGTTCGGGTCGATGGTCGGCTTGCTGTAATACATCGGCCGAGGGTTGGTCGCACTCATCCGCTTCCACGTCGCGCCGGCGTCTTCGGTGCGGTACGTGCCGCCCGCGGTGGCGTGCTCGATCGTCGCGACGAGGACGTCGGGTTTGGACAGCGCAAGCGCGAGCCCGATGCGTCCCTTGTCTCCCGCGGGGATGCCGTTCTCGATCTTCTTCCACGTGGCGCCCGCGTCGGTGGTCTTGTAGATGGCGCTTCCCGGTCCGCCGCCGTTGAAGCCGAACGCCTTGCGGAGCCGCTGGTATGTCGCCGCATAGAGCACTTTCGGGTCGCGCGGGTCCATCACGAGGTCCGTCGCGCCGGTGAGCTCGTCGACGTAGAGCACCTTGGTCCACGTCTTCCCGGCGTCGGTGGTCTTGAACACGCCGCGCTCGGGGTTCCCGGTCCAGAGGTTGCCGACTGCGGCGACGAATGCGACGTTCGGGTCGGCGGGATCGAGCACGACGCGCCCGATGGCGCGCGTGTCGTGCAGCCCCAGATACGTCCACGTCTCGCCGCCGTCGCTGGAGCGGTACACGCCTCCGCCCCACGAGGAGCTCTGCCGGTTGTTGTTCTCCCCAGTGCCGGCCCAGATGATCTTCGAGTCGCCCTGGAAAATCGCCAGTGCGCCGAACGTGTTGTCCGGCTGATTCTCGAAGATCGGCTTCCAGGTCACGCCCTTGTTGAGGGACTTCCAGATGCCCCCCGTGGCGGCGCCTATATAAAGGATGGCGGGGTTCTTCGGGTCGATCTGGAGGTCGTGAATGCGCCCGCCCGTCGCGGCCGGGCCGATCGCGCGGAAGTGCAGCGAGTCGAACGGCCTGCCCCGAGCGTGGTCGAGGGGCGCGCGCGCAGCCTGCGCCTGCGTGCGCGCAGGCGTGAGTCCGGCGAACGCGTTCAGCAGGACGAGTGCGATGAGTGAAGCCAGACGGGGAGCGCTACGCATGCGGAGAACCTCGTGGCGGGAGCGTACGCGAGGGGCCGCGGTAGCTGCAACAGAAAGTTCCCGGGCACAGGCCCGCTACTCGTGGCGCAGGGCCAGGATCGGATCGATGCGACTGGCGCGGTACGCCGGAATCAGCCCCGCAGCCGCCGAGACGAGCGTCAGGAGCACCACCGTCGAACCGGCAATCATCGGGTCGTGCGATTCGATGCCGTAGAGCTGCGCGGACACGAACCGTCCCAGCGCCATCGCGGCGGGAATGCCGACCGCCAGGCCGATCGCGAGCAGCAGCAGGACCTCTCGCATGACCAGCCAGACCACGGAGCCGGACCGCGCGCCAAGCGCGAGCCGGATCCCCAGCTCCTTCTTGCGCCTCGCCACGACGAACGCCATCACGCCGTAGAGACCGACGGACGCCAGGAGCGTGGCGAGGAGCCCGAACCCCGCCGACAGCATCGCGATGAGCCGGTCCGTGAGCAGCGTCTCGTCGAGCTGCGCCTCCACGGTTTTCATCTCGTAGACCGGCATCGCCCCGTCCAGTTGCTTCATCTCGTTGCGCACCATGTTGTAGGCGGCCGCGGACGGGGTCAGGGTGCGCACGTAAATCGCCGCGCCATTCTTGCCCCAGTTCGGGATGAACACCTGGCGCCGTACCCCTTCACGGGGGCCTTCATACAGGGAATCGCGGACGACCCCGATGATCTCGATCGTCAGCTTCGTGCCCGGCCCTCCGCCAAAGCCGAGGCGCTTGCCGACGGCGCTGCGGCCTGGGAAGAAGTGCTCGGCGAATCGGCGATTGACGATCGCGACCGTCGCATCCTCCTTCGCGTCGCTGCTCCTGAAGTCGCGCCCTTCGAGGAACGGAATGTTCAACGTCTGGAAGTACCCGGGCGAGAGGGCGTTCATGAACGCCTGCATGTCTTCGCCGTCCCTGGACTGGTGCCCCTCCACGGCCATCGAGCTGTCCCACTCGTCGCCGGCAAGGATCGGCACGGAGGCCAGCGCGGCCGATTTCACGCCCGGCGCCGCGCGGAGCCGATCCAGCAGGTCCCGGTAGAAGATTACCGCCCGCGGGTTGTCATAGCCGCTGAGCGACGGCGACAGCTGGAACGTCACGAGGTTATCCAGCGCGACGCCCGTGTCCGTGCCCTTGAGGTTCTGCAGGCTGCGCACGAACAGGCCGGCGCCGAAGAGGAGGAGGAAACTGAGCGCGACCTGCCCGGTGACGAGCCCTTTGCGCAGGAACAGCGACCCGCCGGTGCCGGCGATGGAGCCGACCGTGTCCTTCAACGTGGTCCAGGGATCCGGGCGGCTGGCGCGCAGCGCCGGCAGCAGGCCGAAGATGATGCCGGTCACGAACGTCAGCCCCAGCGTGAACGCGAGGATGCGTGGATCGGGGCGAGCGGAAATCAGGAGCGGCTGGCCTTGTGACGGCACCAGCGCGAGCAGTCCGCGGGTCAGCACGACGGCCATCGCGAGTCCCAGGGCCCCGCCGGCGCACGACAGCACGAGGCTCTCGACGAGGAGCTGCCGTACCAGCCGTCCGCGCGACGATCCGAGTGACAGGCGCACGGCGATTTCCTTCTGCCGCATGAAGCCGCGGGCGATCAGCAGATTGGCGACATTGGCGCACGCGATGAGCAGCACCAGGCCGACCATGCACATCAGGACGACGAGCGCCGTCGAGAAATCATTGCGAAGGCTCGAGTAGCCGAGTGCCGCGCTGGCCACCGTCAGGCGTCCCTTCAGGAATTGTTCGCGAGAGTACGCGGACCATTCCTTCGCGGCCGGCAGTGTCGCCTCGTAGCCGCGGATCTGCGTGAACAGGCCCTGCAGCGGCCCTTGCGCGGTCTCGACCGTGTAGCCGGGCTTCAGCCGGCCGAACACCTGCACCCACCGCGCCCGGCGATCGTCGATGTGCACCCACCCCCAGTCGGGCGCCATCACCGGCTTCATGAGCACCGGCACGCGGAGCTGCGGCGACTGTGCCGGATCGAGGCCAACGAAGCCTGCCGCGGAGACGCCGATGATCGTCATCGGATAGTCGTTCACCAGGATTTTCTTCCCGAGGACGCCCGGATCGCCGGCGAAGCGGCTCACCCAGTAGCCGTGGCTCAACACCACGACCGGGTGCCCCTGGTACACCTGGTCGTCCTCCTGCGAGTTGAACACGCGCCCGAGCGCCGGCTTCACCCCGAGCATCGAGAAGTAGTTGCCGGAGACCATCTCGGCCTCGACGCGCTCGGTCCGGTTGTCGACGCTCACGGAGGCCGGCAGCAGCCGGCGGCACAGCACCTCCGCCAGCGGCTCGGCCCGCTTCTGGAGGTCCTGGTACAGAGGATACGAGTGCATCCGCGATCCCATGTTGCTGCCCATGTTCGCCCCCTGCTGGTAGAGCATCACCAGCTGCTCGGGGGCGGCGACCGGCAGCTTCCGCAGCAGGATCTGGTCGATCAGGGTGAAGATGGCGGTGTTCGCGCCGATGCCCAGCGCGAGCGAGAGGATCGCCACCGTCGCGAAGAGCGGGTTGCGGCGCAGCCCGCGGACGGCGAGGCGCAGGTCGGACAGGGTGGTGGTCATGCTGGTTCTTGGACGGGATGAAGGGGTCCAAGGTTGGGGGATGATAGCCCGGTAAATCATGCGCGACATCGTGGCCTCGGCCGAAGACGAATGGCTGTGGGGCTGGGACCCGACCCCGGGCATCGTATCGGTGTGGGCGGAGGGGGACGGACGCGCGACGGTGTGGCGCCGGATCGCGGCGACGGGCGCGCTCGTGCGCGAGGACGCGCGCTTCCGTCCGTGGCTGCTGCTCGACTCTGTGGACGGCTTGCCCGCCGACCCGTCCGCCGATCTGTCCGCCGAAGCCCACGCGAAGGCGGAAGCGCCGCACGCGACGGCGGGTTTCACGTGCCGCGAACTCGAGGGTCCCGGGGCGCTGCGCTACCTGGTCAGCGCGGATGATCTACAGACGCTGACGGCCGCCGTCCTGCAGGCGGCGTCGCGGCGCCTCGGACGGCGCGTGGGCCACCTGCGCGAGCTGGGAAAGGAACGCGTCCTGGCGCTACCGCCCGAGGAACAGTACCTCGTCTCGACCGGACGGACCTACTTCCGCGATCTCACGTTCGACGATCTCCACCGGATGCAGATCGATCTCGAGACGACGGGGCTCGATCCCGGGCGCGATCGCATCTTCATGGTGGCGGTGCGGGATCCGGCCGGCGTGACCGACACGCTCGAAGCGCGGGACGAGAGTGGCGCGGGGGAGGCGGACTTGATCCGCCGGCTGGTCGCGAAGGTGCGGGCTGCGGATCCAGACGTCATCGAGAACCACAACCTGCACGGGTTCGACCTGCCGTTCCTGGTTCGGCGGGCGCGGACGCTCAGCGTGCCGCTGGCGCTCGGGCGGATCGGGCCGCCGGGATTGCGGCCGCGCGCCGCGCGACGCGGGATCGCGGACGAGACGGACGGGAGCCGCCACGTGCGGTACGTGGCGCCCGGGCGCGAGCTGGTGGACACGATGGATGCGGTTCTGCGCCACGGCTTCGCGACGCACGATCTGCCGGGGCACGGCCTGAAAGCGGTCGCGCGTCATTTCGGCATTGCAGGAGCCGATCGCGTCAATATCCCGGGCGATCAGATCTACGAGGTGTACCGCCGCGACCCTGAGCGCGTGCGGCGGTACGCGACCGCTGACGTCGAGGAAGTCGCCAGGCTGGCGCGGATGCTCGGGGGCGCGGCGTTCGCCCTGGCGCGGATGGCACCGCGGCGCTACGAGCGGCTCACCGACGCCGGCGCCGCGACGGGGGTGATCGATCCGCTGCTCGTCCGCGCGTATCTCCGGGCAGGGATGGCACTCCCCGCGCACCAGCCGGGCCGCGACACGCCGCACAGCGGCGCGGCCCTGCACCTGTTCGCATCCGGCGTGGCGCGGCGGGTCGTGAAGGCGGACGTCGCGAGCCTGTACCCGTCGCTGATGCGCGCGTACCGGATCGG
>DAIUEK010000132.1:0-5957 GCA_036845165.1 Vicinamibacterales bacterium
CGACACCAACCGGGAGCGCGCCGATCTGTTCGGCCGGCTCGCCGTGGTCGAAGACCGGCACACCGCGAAGTGGGAAGAGCTGTTTCGTGAGGCCGCCCGTCCGTTGCCGCCGCACGCGGTTGCGCGGCGGACGCGCCTGCTCGCGTGGGTGGCGAAAACCTTCGGGCCCTCAGCCGTCCTGCCGTTGATCCTGGCGGAAGAAGGGCGCGAAGTGCAGGCCTATCTCGGCCTCGCGCGGCATTCCACGCACCAGCAGACCCACCAGGCCGCGGTCGACATCGCCGCGGAATCCGCGGTCCACGCCCGCGAGCTGTCGGAAGTGATGGGGCGGGAAGGGGAACCGTGGCACGTCGGCGGCGCTGGCGGGATGCTGCGCAGCATCGTGTACGGATTCAATGACGGCCTCACGGCGAATTTCGGTCTCGTCGCGGGCGTCGTCGGCGCCAGCATGGCCCCGCACGTCGTGATTCTCACCGGCGTGGCCGGCGCGATGGCGGACGCGCTGTCGATGGGATCGAGCGGATACCTCGCGGCCGCGAGCGAGGCGGAGGTCCAGGCGCACCAGATCGAGATGGAGCGCCAGGAAATGCGCCTCATGCCCGAGCTCGAGGAAGAAGAGCTCGCGCTCATCTACGAAGCGAAGGGACTGCCCGCGGAGGCCTCGCGCGCGCTCGCCCGGACCATGATGCAGGACCCCACCCGCGCGCTCGAAACGCAGGTGCGCGAAGAGCTGAACATCCATCCGGCCGAACTCGCGCCGCTCAAGGACGGGCTCATCACCGGCGCGGCCACGGCGGTCGGCGCGTTCATTCCGATCGTCCCGTTCCTGGTGATGCCGCACGCCCCCGCGGTGTGGGTGTCGCTCGGGATCAGCATGGTCGCGCACTTCGGCATCGGCGCCGCGCGCAGCATCTTTACCGGCCGCGGGATCTGGGTGAGCGGCCGCGACATGTTCGTGGTGGGCTTCGGCGTTGCGGCCGTGGGCTATCTGATCGGCGAGTGGCTTCCTCGGCTCTTGTCGTAAGCTGTTTGCCGTTGGCCGTTGGCAGTTCGAAGGGAGCGGAGATCCGTTGACTCGAAACTGCGAACGGCCAACCGCCTACTGTGGGTTCTTCTGTCTGAGCGTCTGCACGTACGAGACGATCTGCCAGACTTGATCTTTCGTCAGATCATCCCTTTGCGCCGGCATCTTCGTCGGCTTGGCGCGGCCGTTCCAGACCTTGTAAAAGACGATGCCGTCCGAGTTGCGGGCGGCGCGCCGCGCGACCGTCAAGTCCATGTCCTGCATGGCGTCCGGGTCCGCATCCGGGCCGTCCCCCTTGCCGCCGGGGCCGTGGCACCGCCGGCAGGTCTTCACGTAGAGCTCTTTGCCGGCCGCGACCGCCTTGTCGTCACCCGCCAGGGGGTTTGTTTCCTCGTCCGCCGTCGGCGGAAGCGTCCATCCGGTCGTGGGACGCGCCTGAGCCGCCTGCGTGGCGGTGGCCGTGGAGGTCGTGGCCTGCCGCGCACTGACCGCGAAGCCGCCCACAAAGATCATGCCCGCCATGGCCAGGACACAGGAGCGTTTGCGCATCCGCCAATGATACAGTTTTCGATGTATGCACGATCAGCCGCTGGCGTACATGGACGCCGAGTTCCTGGAGAGCGATGACGCGCGACCGATCCGCATCCTCGCCGAGTATTTCGAGCCCCTGCGACGCCTGAAAGAGCAGAACATCCAGGACACCGTCGTGTTCTTCGGATCGGCCCGCGTGGACAGCCGTGTCGACGCGACGCGGGCACTCGATCGGCTGAAGAAGCGGAACGGCGGCCGGACGCGCGAGCACGCCGCCGCGATGAAGCGCAGCCGGAAGGCCGTCGAGTGGTCGCGCTACTACGAGGAGGCGCGGGAGCTCGCGCACAAGCTCGCGGTCTGGAGCCTCTCCCTCGAGTCGCCACGGCACCGCTTCGTCGTCTGCTCCGGCGGCGGCCCTGGCATCATGGAAGCCGCCAACCGGGGGGCGCACGAGGCGGGCGGAAAGAGCATCGGCTTCAACATCCGCCTCCCGTTCGAGCAGGGGGCGAACCGGTACATCACGGACGGGCTGCACTTCGAGTTCCACTACTTCTTCATGCGGAAGTTCTGGTTCGCGTACCTCGCGAAGGCGCTGGTCATTTTCCCGGGAGGCTTTGGCACGCTCGATGAAATGTTCGAGATCCTGACGCTGGCGCAGACCCAGAAGCTGTCGAAACAGCTGGGCGTCTTTCTGTATGGCCGCGAGTATTGGGAGGCGATCATCGACCTGAAGCCGATGGAGGAGTGGGGGGCCATCAGCCAGGCAGACATGGACCTGCTGAAATGGGTGAACTCCCCGGATGAGGCGTTCGAACAGCTGCGCTCGCATCTCATGGCGTACCACCTGGTGCCCGAGACCGCGCAGGAGAATCGCGCGCCGGAGATCGCCAAGACGAGAGGGTAGTGACCGATGCAACCGGATGAACGGACGACGCTCATCGCGCAATACCAGGACGGCCCGAGATGGGCGACTGAGGATTGTCAATTCGTTTAATCTGCAGTCCTCAATCAGCAATCGAGAATGACTCCCTTCTAATTAATACAGCAGATACTTCTGCCGCAGCTCTCTGAAGGCCTCCTCGTCGCGCGTCCAGTCCGCCATGATGGACGAGGGATCCTGTCCCGCGTCGATCCCCCGCCGCAGCCGGTCGGATCCGTAAAGGATGTCGATCGGGGGTTTCACCGTCTCGTACTCGTACGGCGGATCGCGCCACAGCACCGTGCCGGGCGCCTCGCGGTGAAACTCCGCGAGCATTTCCACCGCTACTCGCATCGCACGGAACGCGCGTCGATCGGTGACGTGAATCTGGGCGCCGCCGCACGGCTGCTGCGCGTGCTTGTGGAAGGTCGGTTCGAAGAGCACCGGCCGGAAATACACCCCCGGCAGGTGACGCCGGTTCAGGGCCTCGGCGAAACGCTCGCCGTCGATCCATGGCGCCCCGATGATCTCGAACGGCCTCGTCGTCCCGCGCCCCTCCGACACGCGCGTCCCCTCGAACAGCACCGCGCCCGGATACACGATCGCCGTCTCCAGTGTCGGGATGTTCGGCGACGGCAGCACCCACGGCAGCTGCGTCTCGTCGTAATACATCGAGCGCCGCCAGCCGTCCATGGGGACGACGTCGACGGCGGCGTTCAGCCCGAAGTGATCGTTGAAGAGGCGCGCCGCTTCGCCGATCGTGAGGCCGTGACGCATGGGGATCGGGAACTGCCCGACAAACGACGCGTACGCCGGATCCAGCGTCGCGCCCTCGATGTCCTCGCCGTTAATCGGATTCGGGCGGTCGCAGACGACGACGCGGACGCCGTGTGTGCGCGCGGCCCGCAGGCAGTTCGCCATCGTGTAGATGTAGGTGTAGATGCGGGTCCCGACATCCTGCAGGTCGATGACGAGCACGTCGACGTCGGCCAGCATCTCGGCGGTCGGTTCGCGCGTCTCGCTGTACAGGGAATAGACGGGCACGCGCCGATTCACGTCTTCCGCGTGCGGCGACTCGATCATGTTTTCCTGCAGGTCGGATCGAAAGCCGTGCTGCGGGCCGAAGAGCGCCGTCAGCGTCCAGTCGCCCGATGCCAGTCGATCCGACGCGTGGACGATCCGGCTGTCGATCGAAGCGGGATTACAGACGAGCCCGATGCGCTGGCCGGCGATGAGCTTCCGATCGGGACCGTCGAGCAGGCGTTCGAGACCGAGGCGCACGGGCATCAGAGAGATTATAGTGTCCCCCTTCGCGACACCGAGTTCCGTCAGTCCATTGAAAAGTAACCTATCCTCACAACCATGGCGCGTGCCCGCAAGCGGAAGACCGGGAAGACCACCCAGGACATCTCTATGCCGGCCCGCCCCGGGGGCCGCGCGCCGGGGCGACGCCGCGGCCGCCCGCCCGTCCATGACGAGCCATGGACCAAGGTCACCGTCGTGCTGTTCAACCGGCAGATCGTGTTCCTCGACCGGCTGGCCGCCGACATTCGGGCGCACAGCGGCGCCGCCATCAGCCGCGCCCAGTTGATCCGGGCCCTGCTGGACGCTGTGGCCGACGCCGGCATCGACCTGACCTCGTCCACGTCGGAAGCGGATCTCAAGGCGACGATGCTGGCGCGCCTCCGCCGTTACCGTCTCCCTGCCGACAGGTAAGCCATCGACCCGCCCGGGACCGTCATCGATGGCGTCCGCGCCCGGATCACGGCGCGCAGAAGCACAGCCTGTGTTTGCGTCGATCGGCCTGACCGGGGATTTCTGGACGCTGCTGCGGGCGTCAGTGAGGGAATAGGAGGTTTGGGTTATCCTCCTTCGCGGTGAAGACCTGCGCCGACGTTCTTGCCGCGACGCTCCGTGACGCGGGCGTGGCCCGCATGTTTGGTCTGCCGGGCGGCGAGATCCTGCACTTCGTCGAGGCGGCGCGCAAGGTGGGCATCGAGTTCGTGCTCACGCGCCACGAGGCGGTCGCCGCGCTGATGGCGGACGTCACCGGGCAGATGTCGCAACAGCCAGGCGTCTGCGTCTCGACGCTGGGTCCCGGGGCGATGAACCTGACGCTCGGGGTGGCCAACGCGTATCTCGATCGCTCGCCGATGATCGCGATCACCGCGACGACAGCGGAGGCGTCACGGCCCTACGCGACGCACCAGCAGCTCGACCTGAACGCGGTCTTCCGTCCCTTCACGAAAGACACCGTCACGCTCGATGGTCACAACACCGCCTCGACCGTGAGGCGCGCGTGGCGCACGGCGCTCGAGCCACGTCCCGGTCCCGTGCATCTTGCGCTGCCGAGCGACGTCTCGGCGCGCGAAGAGCGGCAGACGGAGGATCCCTCGACCGTCAGCCTCAATCCGGATCCGCTGCCGGCGCCCTCGCGCGAGTCGATCGAGCGGATGGCTGCCCGGATCGCCGGTGCGCGCAGGCCGGTCATCGTGCTCGGCCTCGATCTCGATCCGCGCGCGACACCGGCGATCGTGCGACGGTTCGTGGACGCGCTGGGCGTGCCGGTGTTCGTCACGCCGAAAGCGAAAGGCATCCTCGCCGAGGATCACCCGCAATTCCTTGGCGTGTGCGGCGGCGTGGCGGCCGACGCGGTCGTCCTCGACTTCTTCCGGCGCGCGGATCTCCTGATCGGCGTCGGCTTCGATCCGGTCGAATCCGATAAACTCTGGCATCACACGATGCCGCTCGTCTCGATCGCGCCGGTGTCGATTGCCGCGCGCGGGTACCGTCCGGCGCTCGAAGTCACCGGCGACGTCGTGCAGGCACTGACCGCGCTGCTCTCAGGGCGACTGGGGCCCTGCGAGTGGAGCGACGACGATCGGTCCGCGTTTCGCGCCGAGCTGGAGCGCCGGCTTCGGCCTGCCGTCGCGCCGCGCGATGGACTCTCGCCGCTCGAGGTCACGCGCTGCCTGCGCGATCTCTTTCCGCCCGACACGATCGTCTCAACAGATGTCGGATCGATCAAGCTTCTGGTCTCGCAGGCCTGGCGCACGACCGAGCCGCTGACGTTCCTCGAGTCCAACGGGCTTTCCGCCATGGGCTACGCGCTCCCGGCCGCGATGGCCGCGGCGTTCCTCGCGCCCGGTCGGTCTGTCCTCTGCACGATCGGCGACGGCGGCTATTCGATGGTGTTCGCCGATCTCGAAACCGCCGTCCGCCACCGGCTGCGTTTCGTGACCGTCGTCTACAACGACAGCGCACTCAGCCTGATTCAGGTGGCGCAGGAACGGAAGGGCTATCCCGACTACGGCGTGCGGTACGGGGACGTCGATTTCGCCGCGGCGTCCGCGGCGCTCGGCGCCTGGAGCCGCCGCGTGCGGACCATCCCGGAGCTCGAGGCGGCGGTGAAGGCGGGCATGCAACACGATGGTCCGGCGGTGGTTGAGGTGATGATCGATCCGGCCGAGTATCGCGCGCAGG
>DAIUEK010000133.1:0-5878 GCA_036845165.1 Vicinamibacterales bacterium
CCGCGCAACCGGACGATCTCGCGCTCGAGCAGCGGGAAGAGTTCGTGCGCGGCGTCGAAGTCGCCGTCGAAGCCGATGAGCTCCATGCGCGCGGCGGTGTCGCGGGCGGCGCCGGCGGGGAAGTTGCTGACCGAGCCCTTGAGGGTGTGCGCGGCGCGGCGCAGGCGGTCGGCGTCGCGTTCGGCGATCGCGTGGCTGATGTCGTCCACGAGCTTGCCGCTGTCCTGCAGGAACAGATCGATCAACCGCCGCGCGAGGCTGGTGTCGTTGCCCAGGCCCTCGAGGAAGGCGGCGCGTCCCGCAAGCTCGGGCGGGGGCAGGACGAGGAGCTCCGTATCCGAGGCGAGGCTCTCGACCATCCGGAAGAGCCGCTCGCGCGCGATCGGCTTGATCAGCGCCTCGTCGATGCCGGCCTCGTGACACTGATCGAGATCCTTCGACAATACGGACGCCGTCATGGCGACGAGCGGCAGGTGTCCGCCGTGACTTTCTTCCCAGTTGCGGATGGCGGCGGCGAGCTGCAGGCCGTCCATCTCCGGCATCTGGAGGTCGAGCAGGACGATCTGCACGGGGTGGCGCGCGAGCTCCACGAGGGCCTCGCGGCCGTTGCGCGCGGTCACGACGTGGTGCCCGCGCGAGCGGAGCAGGTGGGCCACGGGCTCGCGGTGGACCTGCTCGTCCTCGGCGACCAGCACGGTCACCGCGCGGACCTGCGGCTCGGTCTCGGTCGACGGCGGGAGGGGCGCGGCCCCCTGCAGGCCGAAGTTCGCCGTGAAACGGAACGCGGAGCCGCGGCCGACCTCGCTCTCGACCCAGATGTCGCCGCCCATCAGTTCGACCAGGCGCGCCGAGACCGACAGGCCCAGTCCCGTCCCGCCGAAGCGCCGCGCCGACGTGCCGTCCGCCTGGGCGAACGCTTCGAAGACGAGCTCCTGCTTGTCGCGCGGGATGCCGATCCCGGTATCGATGACCGCGAAGTGCAGGCAGACCTCTCCAGGCAGCTCCGAGGCGACGCCGACACGCAGCCGGATTTCCCCGGACTCGGTGAACTTGATGGCGTTCCCGATCAGGTTGACGAGGATCTGGCGCAGCCGCAGCGCGTCCCCCACGAGGGCGTCCGGCACGCCCGCCGCGACGTCGAGTGCGAGCGACAGCCCCTTCTCGGCGGCCGTGACCTGCACGGTGTCGATGACGTCCTGCATCCCCGCGCGGAGCTCCAGCGGCTCGCGGGTCAGCGTCAGCTTGCGGGAGTCGATCTTCGAGAAGTCGAGGATGTCGCCGATGATCGCCAGCAGGGATTCCGCCGACGTCTTGATCTGGCGGATCCGCCCGGTCCGTTCGACCGACGGGGGGGCGTCGATCAGCAGCTGCGCCATGCCGATGATCGCGCTGAGCGGCGTCCGGACCTCGTGCGTCACGTTCGCGAGGAATTCCCCCTTCGCGCGGTTGGCTTCTTCCGCCTTGCGCCGCGCTTCCTCGAGCAGGCGCGACTTGTCTTCGAGCTGCCGCACGAGATCGCGGGTCGGCGTGACGTCCTGGAACGTGAACGTCAGGCCCACCGTGCCGCCGCCGCTGTCGCGGGTCGGCTGCGCGACCCAGTGGAAGACCCGACCGGTGGCTGGCTGCTGGAGATCGCCGTGGCCGCCGGGGCCCGGCTCGGCGAGCAGCACTTTCAAGGTCACCCCGAAGCTGTCGCCGTCCCCGAGCGAGTAGAGACGGGCGAGGATCCGCATGACGTCCATGCCGATGACCGTCTGCGGATCGAAGCCGAGCAGGTCGCCGGCACGGACGTTGGCGGCCTCGATGCGGCCGTCGGGGCCGACGAAGATGATGCCGTCTGAGGTGGAGTGCAGGATCTGCGAGAGCCGCGCTTCGCGCGCTTCGGTGGCGCCGAACAGCCGCGCGTTTTCCTTGTGCAGGTCCGCCTGCTGATCCAGCGCATCGTGGAGCTGCCGCGACGAGCGCTCGAGCGCCTCGGATTTCTCTTCCAGCTCGTGGATCAGCCCGCGCGCCAGCCGGATGATCTCGGACGACCGCTGATGCCGCTTGTCGCCGGGCCGGGCGACCATCGCGATATACAGGCTGCCGATGTAGATGAACACCAGCTTGGCGACTTCGGGACCGGCCGGGATGTGCCGGTGCTCGACGAAGACGACCTGCAGGATGACGAGCAGGTAGGTGAGCGGGGCGAGGTGGGCGAAGGCCAGCGCCCGCTTGAACGACGTGGAGGTCTGATCGACCACGCGGAAGAGCGCGATGAAGAAGATCCAGCTATGCTCGGCGCCCGTGAAGTAGATCGCGACGGAGAACATCCCCATGTCGCTGGCGAGGAACACCGCCCCGAGATCGAGGGAGGGCCGGGTCTCCTCGTAGAACAGGTAGAGCAGGTACCAGGTGGCGAGGCTGTAGACCCCGAGATAGGCGACGAGGCGGACCCACGCGGTCCACGAGAATCCGTCCAGGCCGGGATAGATGAAGGCGTTGTGCAGCAGCGCGCCGGCCGCCAGGAACACGAAGCCGAGCAGCCGCAGGCGCGGAATGACCTGGGTGTTCAGCTGGACGAGCCGCGCGCCCTTGCGCCGGTCCGCCTCGGCGGAATCGACCTGGAGATCGAGGGTGCCGCCGAGGTTCATGGTTGAACTAAATGGAGCGGGCTACGGGAATCGAACCCGTCTGACTGGCTTGGGAAGCCAGGACATTACCACTATGCTAAGCCCGCGTTTCGGAGCGATCTTAGCAGGCTCAGGGCTCATGGCTCAAGGCTCATGGTGGCTCAGGGCCTACGTCCTCCCCGTGAGCCATGAGCCATGAGCCATCAGCCATCGCCTAGCTCCTGATAAACGCCAACACCTCGTCTCTCTTGGCGAGCATCAGTTCTGCGGTTGTCGCCTCGAGGTTCAGCCGCAGCATCGGCTCGGTGTTCGAGCCGCGTACGTTGAAGTGCCAGTCCGGGTACTCCACCGATACCCCGTCCATCGTGTAGACCTTGCCGGACTGGTACTTCGCGGAGAGGCCGTCGATCTTCTCCTGCGCCTTCCGCACGTCGCTGACCTTGGTGTTGATCTCCCCGGAAATGAAGTACTTCTCGCGCAGGGGGGCCAGCAGCTCGCGCAGCGTCTGCCCCTTGCGCGACATCAGTTCGAGGAGGAGGAGCGCCGGGATGAACCCGTTGTCGGCGTAGAAATTGTCGCGAAAGTAATAGTGCCCGGTGACCTCGCCGCCGAAGATGGCGTTCTCTTCCCGCATGCGACGTTTGAAGAAGGCGTGGCCCACGCGGTTCATGAGCGCCGCGCTCCCATACCGCGCGGCCGTATCCTTCACCGCATAGCTGGCGCGGACATCGTAGACGATCTTCGCTCCATGGTGCTTGATGAGGAACGCCTCGGCGAGCAGCGCCGTGATGAAATCCCCCGCGATGAACTCGCCGGCGCCGTCGATGAAAAAACACCGGTCGGCGTCGCCGTCCCAGGCAATCCCGATGTCCGCCTTGTCGGCGATCACCCGCTCGGTGATGTCGCGCCGGTTTTCCTCGATGAGGGGGTTCGCCTCGTGGTTCGGGAAGGTCCCGTCCACCTCAAAGCAGAGCGCCGTCACCTTGCAGGGCAGCCGCGCGAACAAGAGCGGCGCGACCATCCCCGCCATGCCGCTGCCGGCGTCGAGCACGACGTTGAACGGTTTCATGATTGACGGATCGATGAACGACATGACGTGCTCGACATAGTCGTCCACGACATTCTTCTGCGTGAGCGTCCCGGGCGTCGGCGCGGCAGGGGGCAACTGGTTCGCGGCGATCATGTCGCGGATGTCGCCGATCCCCGACTCGCCGGAGAGCGGGAACGCGTCCTTCCGGACCATCTTGATGCCGTTGTACTCCTGCGGGTTGTGCGACGCGGTGATCTGGACGCCGCCGTCAAGCCCGTCCCGCGCGACGGCGAAGTACAGCATGTCGGTCCCCATCATCCCGTAGTCGACGACGTCGGCCCCCTGCGCGCGGGCCCCGTCGATGAACGCCGCCGCCATGGACGGCGACGACAGCCGCATGTCGCACGAGACCGCAATTCGTTTGGCCTTCAGATAGGCCACGAAGCCGCGGCCGATGAGCCGCGCGCCTTCTTCGTTGACTTCCTGCGGGTAGAGCCCGCGGACGTCGTAGGCCTTGAAGATGCTCGGGTTTATGGACATGGAAAATTGGCGATTGCAGAGTGGCGATTGCCGATTGGGGTTATATCCGGCTGTAATCGGTAATGACGGTCTTGTCGCCAAGGACGACGGGGGAGTCGATCACGGCGTTGCGGCCGACGTGGCAGTTGCGGCCGAGAATCGCGCCGCGAATCGACGCCTCGGGGCCGATCCAGCCGTTCGGCCAGATGATCGACCCGTCCACGACGGCCCCTTCCTCGACGTGGGTCTGGCGGCCGATGACCGAGTAGGGGAGGATCCGCGCCCCTTTCTTGATGACCGCCCCTTCGTCGATGAAGCACGGGCCGGTGATCTCGACTCCCTCCTCGACGCGCGCATCCGGCGATGTCCATGCGGCGCTCTTTCCGTTGAAGGGAGGAGCGGAGTAGCGGCCGTCCATGATGTCGTGGTGGACCTGCAGGTACTTGCCCGGGGTGCCGATGTCGATCCAATACCCGTCGTAGACGTACGCCATGAACGTCTCGCCGCGCTCGATGAGCGAGGGGAAGAAGCTTCGCTCGATCGACCACGCCGTGTCCTTCGGGATGCGATTGAACGTGTCGGGCTCGAGCACGTAAATGCCGGCGTTGATCGTGTTGCACGTGATCTCGTCCTCGCCCGGCTTCTCGAGGAACCGCTGGACGTTCCCCTCGCGGTCGGTCTCGACCAGGCCGTACGCGCCGGGGTTCTCGACCGGCGTCAGCACGATCGTCGCCTTGGCCTTGCGCTCGCGGTGCAGCCGCAGCACCGCCGCGAGATCGACCTCGGTCAGCACGTCGCCGTTGAAGACCACGACCGACTCGGTGAGCGCGTCCCCCGCGTAGCGCACGGCGCCGCCGGTGCCGAGCGGCATCGGCTCCACCACGTACCGCACGCGAATCCCGAGCCCTTCGCCCTCGCCGAAGATCTCCTCGATGCGGCGCGGCTGGTAGTTGAGGCTGAGAATCACCTCGTCGATCTCCGGAATCTGCTTCAGGAGGTCGATCTGGTAGTAGAGGAACGGTCGATCGAGGATGGGCACGATGGGCTTCGGTGTGTGGACCGTGAGCGGCCGCAATCGCGTCCCTTTGCCTCCGGCGAGCAGGATGGCCTTCATGACAATCTGCAATTCTATGCTTTTGATAGAATCGCGCCAAGGATGAACCTACCGAACGCGCTGACCGTCGGCAGGATCTTTCTGGTGCCCCTGCTGGTCGTCGTGCTGCTGACGAAATTCGAGGGGCGGCTCGTCTTCGGCGTCCGGAAGGAGCTGGTCGGCGCGGCGATTTTCGGCCTCGCCGCGCTCACCGATGTGCTCGACGGCTACCTCGCCCGCCGCCGCAAGCAGATCACCACGCTCGGCCAGCTCATGGATCCCCTGGCCGACAAGCTCCTCATCACGGCGGCGCTGGTATCGCTGGTCCAGATGGACCGCGCCCCGGCGTGGATGGTGGCGGTCATTCTCGGCCGGGAGTTTGCCGTGACAGTGCTGCGGAGCATCGCCCACGGCAAGGGGGTCGTGATTCCCGCGTCGCCGCTCGGCAAGCTCAAAATGCTGTCGGAAGTGATCGCGATCCTGGCCCTGATTCTCGGGCAGGACCATCTCCAGCAGTTCTACGTCATCGGCATGATCGCGCTGTGGATCGCGATGCTCACCGCCACGATCTCGGGGATCGACTACTACCGCCGCTTCGCGCGGAGTGGGCTTTAGGCTTTGGGC
>DAIUEK010000134.1:0-5843 GCA_036845165.1 Vicinamibacterales bacterium
CAGGATCCGGACGGCGATCGGCTGACGTACACATGGGGCGCGCCCGCGGGCTCGCTGACGAGCGCCTCCGCGCGGCAGACGCCGTGGAGGGCGCCGATGGTCGAAGGGCCTGTTCCGGTCTTCGTCAGGGTCGACGATGGCAAGGGGGCAAGCGCATCCGACGTCGTCACGATCCAGGTGATCAAGGAAGCAGTAGGCAGTAAGCAGTAGGCAGTCGGCCGGAAGCCGGAAGCCGGAAGCCGGAAGCAGTTTGCAGCTGGAGGTTCGATCCTCTTAAACTGCGAACTGCCTACTGCAAACTGCAAACTGCAAACATGTCAATACGTCCCTCGTCCAGCGCCGACATCCGTCAGCTGATTGAGGCGCTGGGTGGGACGGACGAGGTCACGCGCGAGTCGGCCGTGGCGCGCCTCGGGGTCATCGGGCCGCGCGCCGTCGAGCGTCTCCTGCACGAATACACGGCGGCGCCGCCGCGCCTCCAGTCGGGCATCCTCCGCGCCTTCGAGGCCGTGGCGGATCCGAAGACGCTGCCGATCGCCCGCGCGGCGGTGGCCAGCGAGCACCCCGAGATCGCCGCCGCGGCCGTCGGCGTGCTGCGGGCGTTTCTCACCTCTCCGGCCCCGGGGGTCGCGCATGACGCGCTCGACGCCGTCGTCGCCCTCGCCCTCGATACCACGAGGCCCGCGGCCGCGCGCGTGGCCGCGCTCGACGCGCTCCGCGTGCTGCCGGCGGACGTCCGTGAAGCCGTGCGAAAGAACCTCGCGGACGACCGCGACCCCGACGTGCGCGCGCGCACCGTACCGGCGGCGCCGCGCGTGGCCGGCAGCGCCTCGCAGAGAGACGACGCCGCGTGGCTGGACGCGGTGGAGGGACGCCTGCCGGCGTCCCCCGATGCCCTGAAACAGGCGCTCGCCTCCAGGCGCGGCACGGCGCGGCTGACCGAGCTGCAGCACCTCGTCGATCACCTGCGCGCGCGGGAGCAGCGGGAAACCGACGCGGGGCGCCGCGAGGAATGGCGCGCGGTGCGAGGCGCCGTGCACCAGGCCCTCGCGGCGAGGAACAGCCGTCTCGCGCTCTACGATCTGCGCGACAGCCTGCTCGGTCCCGACCGCCTCCCCGTCGCGTTCCTCGCGGCGCTCGAGGAGATCGGCGACGCGACGTGCCTCGAGCCGCTCGCCGCCGCGTACGACGCCTCGTCGCGCAGCGGCGACGCGTGGTGGCGCGAGCACGTGGCCGCGGCGTTTCGCGCCATCGTCGGGCGCGAAGGCCTGACGCGTCGTCATGCGGCGGTGAAGAGGACGATGGCCCGCTGGCCTGAAGCGGCCGCTGACCTGATGGCCAGAGTCTAGTTCCCGATGTCCTGCCGCTCCGCGCGGCGACGCGTCAGCGTCGTAGGTCCCGGTCCCGCAGCAGGCCTTCCAGAAACCCTCGATCGATCGCATCCTGGGGACGGAATGTGTCCTTGGTGCGAATCAGGGTCGACGGACTCGCGACCGGCACGATCACGTCCCCGAACTGACGCCGTTCTGCGTCCGTGACGACGTCCGCATACGACAGCCCGCACGCCCGGCCCATCAGGTCGACAATGACTTCGTCGGCGACGCGGACGACGACGTGGTCACGGACGTCGGTGTCCTTGACGTCAGCGGCGGCATTGTCCGCCAGAACGGCCAGCGCGCGCTTCACGCGCGCCACGTTCTCCGGCGCGTCGTCGACGAGCAGATCGATGTCCTTGGTAAACCGAGCGGCGCCATGGGCAATGAGCGCAAAGCCGCCGATCAGGACGTATCGGGCGCCCGCGTCGTTCAGCGCGCGGCAGATGCGGACGAGGTCGTCGGGCTCAGGCGCTCGTGCGTACGACGGATCGTTTCGGTCATCCACGCGTCGGCCTCATCGAAGCTCGCAAACCGGTAGACCCCCCGCGGCACCAGACCGCGGGTCCCGCGGAGCAGCGCGGCGGTTCTCGCCAGAGAGCCCTGGTCCGACCAGGCCCCTCCGACGGGCGATCGCCGACCAACAGTGCGCATGGGTCTAGTATCGCATGTTGACGTCAGTACGATTTGGCGAACCAGGCCTCAGAGGGAGACGGCTTCCCGCACTTCACGCACGTGCCCTGGACGCTGGCGCCGCCGAACGGAATGTTCCGCAGCGTCGCCTGGGTGTCCGCCTTGATCTGCGCTTCGCACGCCGCGCCGCCGCACCAGCCCGTGATGACGAAGCCGGGGCGCCCGTCCATGACGCTCTTGAACTCCTCGTACGAGCTGACGCGCGTCGTGTGCTCGTCGCGGAACGCGCGCGCGCGCGCGAGCAGCGCGCGCTGGATGTCCTCCAGCTTCGCGACCACCGCGTCCGCGAGCCCGTCCATCGGCATCGACGCCTTCTCGCGCGTGTCGCGGCGCGCGACCATCACGGCCGATTTCTCGATGTCCTTGGGCCCGATCTCCATCCGCAACGGGACCCCGCGCAGCTCCCACTCGGCGAACTTCCAGCCGGGCGTCTGCGAGTCGCGGTCGTCGAGGAACACCCGCACCCCGCGCGCCTGCAGCGCCGCCTGGATCTCCTTGGCCCTGGGCAGCACCGTCTCCTGCCAGTTGCCGCGGGGAATGGGGACGATGACCACCTGGTAGGGCGCGATGCGGGGCGGGAGGATCAGGCCGTTGTCGTCGCCGTGCGTCATGATCACGGCGCCGACGAGCCGCGTCGACACGCCCCACGACGTCGTCCACGCATGCTGGACCGTCTTGTCGCGTCCCTGGAACTGGATCCCGAACGCCTTCGCGAAGTTCTGGCCGAGGTTGTGCGACGTGCCGGCCTGGAGCGCGCGGCCGTCGCGCATCAGTCCCTCAATCGAATACGTGCGCGAGGCGCCGGCGAACTTTTCACTCTCGCTCTTCTGGCCGTCGATGACGGGCATCGCGAGCTCGGTCTCGGCGCACTCCTTGTAGAGCGCGAGGATCTTGAGCGTTTCTTCCTGCGCTTCCTCGGCGGTCTCGTGCGCGGTGTGCCCTTCCTGCCACAGGAACTCGGTCGTGCGGAGGAACGGCCGCGTCACCTTCTCCCAGCGGACGACATTCGCCCACTGGTTGATCAGGACGGGCAGGTCGCGCCACGACTTGATCCACTTGGCGTACATCGTGCCGATGATCGCTTCGGAGGTCGGACGGATCGCGAGCGGCTCGGCGAGGTCTTCGTCGCCGCCCTTCGTCACCCAGGCGACCTGCGGCGTGAACCCCGCGACGTGCTCCTTCTCCTTGTTCAGCAGGCTGGCGGGGATGAACAGCGGGAAGTACGCGTTGACGTGCCCCGTCGCCTTGAACCGCGTGTCGAACGCCTGCTGGATCAGCTCCCAGATGGCATAGCCGTAGGGCCGGATCGCCATGCAGCCCTTGACGTCGGTGTAGTCCGCGAGTTCCGCGCGCCGGACGACGTCGAGGTACCACTGCGAGAAGTTCTCTGACTGGGGCGTAATCTCGGTGACCCCGCCCTTGGCCTCGCCCTGCTTCTGCTGCCCTTTGTCTGCCATAAGTCCTATTCCACCGTCTCCATGAGTCGCCGCGTCCAGCGGCGGTCGTCGCGTGCCGGAAAATCGAGCCTGAAATGCCCGCCGCGGCTCTCTTCGCGGCGCAGGGCCGCGCGGGCGATCAGCCGTCCGAGGGTGACGAGTCCCGGCTCGTCCTCCGCCTCGGGACCCAACTGAGCCAGAGCCCCCTGGAGCCCCGGGGCATCGCGGAACAGCCCGACATGCTCCCACATCAGTTCCGGCAGATCCACGCGGAAGGCGGCCCGTCCGGTTTCCGCCGGGCCGTGGCCATCCGCGCGGCTCAACCCGTCGAGCGCGGACGCCTCGATGTCCGCCGCGCCGCCGGTGCGCATCGCCCGCCCCGCGCGCGCGCCGAATACGAGCCCTTCGAGCAGCGAGTTGCTGGCCAGGCGATTGGCGCCGTGGACACCGGTGCACGCGACCTCACCCGCCGCGAACAGACCGGGCAGGGTCGTCCGGCCGTCGACGTCCGTCACGACGCCGCCCATCGTGTAGTGGGCCGCGGGACCGACCGGGATCCGATCGGTCGCGAGATCCAGGCCCGCGCGACGGCACGCCTCGGAGATCAGCGGAAACCGGCGATGGACGTAAGACGGATCCAGCCGGTCAAGCGTCAGGAAGATCTCGCCTCCCGTGCGCTGCGCTTCCCGGACGATCGCGCGCGCGACGCGATCGCGCGGCGCCAGATCGCCGGCGGGATCGTAGCGCGGCATGAACGCCTCGCCCTCCCCGTTGACCAGCCGCGCCCCCTCGCCCCGTAGCGCTTCCGACAGCAGGAACCGGGGCTGCCCGGGCATCTTCAGCGCCGTCGGGTGGAACTGGATGAACTCGAGATCCGCGACCGCGGCCCCGCCGCGATACGCCACCGCCACCCCATCGCCGGTGGCGACCGGCGGGTTGGTCGTTTCCCGAAATACCCGGCCAGCCCCGCCGGTCGCCAGCAGCGTGCAGCGCGAACGCGCGGACGACGGCGTCCCCTCGGTCGTCAGGAAACGAACCCCGGCGCAGCGGCCGTCCTCCACGATCAGCCCCACCGCGCGCGCGTGCGCATGGACCGTCACGTTGGGCATCGGCGCCACGCGCTCCCACAGCACACGCCCGATCTCGCGCCCGGTCGCGTCGTGCGCGTGCAGCACCCGGCGCACGCTGTGGGCCGCTTCCAGGCCGAGGTCGGGTGACCCGTCGGGCGCGCGATCGAACACCGCGCCCCAGTCCATCAACTCGCGAACGTAGCGCACGCCGTCGTTGACGAGCACGGCGACTGCACGCGCGTCGCACAGACCGTCGCCCGCCGCCATCGTGTCGGCGAGATGCCTGGCAGGGCTGTCGTCGGGACCGACCGCCGCGGCGATCCCGCCCTGCGCGAATCCTGTGTTCCCCTCCTGCGGGCCCGCCTTCGTCAGCACGAGCACCTCGCCCGCGCCCTCGAGGGACGCCGCCGCACGCAGCGCCGCGATGCCGCTGCCGATAATCAGGAAATCGGCCTGCAAATCTTTGTTATCGTATCATTCGTGCTTCTCGATGTCGGCAGCCGCAGCGGCCACTACGCCATCCATATCGAGCCCGGCTCGGCCTCACGCATCACCGAGTTGCTGAACGCGGCCGGTGTGCCCACCCGTCGGTTTCTCGTGTCGAACCCGACGGTGTGGCGTTTTCACGACCAGGCGTTCGCCGCCGTCACCTCGGAAGAGCCGATTCTGATCCCCGACGGCGAGCGCTACAAGCAGCTCCAGACGGTCAGCCGCATCTACGACGCGCTCATCCGCGCGCGCGCGGACCGTGCCAGCGCGATCCTCGCCGTCGGCGGCGGCGTGCTGGGCGACACCGCGGGCTTCGCCGCGGCCACGTATCTGCGCGGCATCCCCGTCGTCCAGATCCCGACGACGCTGCTCGCGCAGGTGGATAGCGCCGTCGGCGGCAAGGTCGGCGTCAATCACGCGCAGGGCAAGAACCTGATCGGCGCCTTTCACCCGCCGGCGATGGTCGTGGTCGATCCCACGCTCCTCGCGACCCTCCCTCGGCGCGAATTCCGGGCGGGCCTGTACGAAGTGATCAAGTACGGCGTGATCGCGAGCCGGCCGCTGTTCGATCGGGTCGACGCGTCGCTGCCGGCGCTCTTCAAGCGCGACCCTGACGCGTTGATGCCGATCGTGACCGAGTCGTGCCGCATCAAGGCCGCCGTCGTCGCACAGGACGAACGCGAGACGGGCCTGCGGCGGACGCTCAACTTCGGGCACACGGCCGGGCACGCGCTGGAGTCGGTGACGAAGTACCGCCGCTTCCGTCATGGGGAAGCGGTGGG
>DAIUEK010000135.1:0-5785 GCA_036845165.1 Vicinamibacterales bacterium
ATCGCCTGGCCGAAAAACGGCGAACTCTGGTTCCCGACAAATCCCGAGTAGTTCACGCGGTTGACGACGTTGAAGGCATCGATCCCGATGGTGAAGGCCGCCCCATCCTCGCCCTTCTTCGGGGAACCGATGGCAAACTCACGGGACCAGCGGACGTCGAGGCCCGCGAATCCCGGCCCCTGCAGTGTATTCCGGCCGACGCCCGAGGGCCGGGCGTTGGTCTGGCCGGTGTGAAAATCATCGGTCCCCGTGCGGAGCGAATACGGCCGGCCCGACCCGAGCGACACGCTCACGCCGAAGTCCGCCCAGGCCCCCGCCTTCAGCGTCAGGAGCGCTTCCAGGCGATGCCGCTGGTCGAAGTCGGCGCGCCCGTATTCCGCGGCGAGGTCGTAGTTGTTCGCGGGCAGTGCGTTGATGCCGCTCGTATCGTTGTGCGCCGTGGCGAGCGTGTACTGCACCGACCCCTGCAGCCGCGGCGCCAGGTGCCCGCGGGCGATGACCTGGAGGGAATGCGCGGTCTGGCGGGCGGTCGACTCGATCTGCCTGATCTGCCCGAAGGTTGGATCCGGCCGGGCTGTGTAGAGCGGCGCCAGCGGCGCGTTCACGTCGTGGGAGCGGAAGAGATCCACCCCGCGTGAGCCGAGGTAGTTCACCGCCACGGTCGTGCCCTTCCGCACCACGCGCTCCAGGCCGACGCCGAACTGGAAGGTATACGGAATGCTGATTCCCGGAGCCAGCGTGACGACGCTGCGTACCGGCGAATCGGCCGTCCCGGCCACGAACGGATCCGGATACGAAGGATCCAGCAGGATGACCCGCACCAGACGCTCCTCGCGCGAGCGGAGCACTTCGCGGATCGGCCCGTCGCCGGCGCGGTCGTAGAACACCCCGAAGCCGCCCCGGATGGCGGTTGTCTTGTCGAACGCGTAGGCCGCCGACAGCCGCGGCGCGACATTGTTGTTGTCGGTGAAGATGTTCTGCCAGTCGTAGCGGACGCCCGGCGTGATCGAGAACCGATCGCTGACGCTTACCTGGTCCTGCACGAACGCGCCGTATACCTGCTGCAGAAACACCAGGTGGCCGTCCCCCCGCTGCTGCACGAACGACAGCGGGCGTCCGAGCGCGTAGTCGGCGAGCGAGGCGAACGTGAACGTGCCGTCCCGGTTCGAGCGGTCGTCGAAGCCGCGCCGGCTGAAGTCGGGCACCGCGAAGCCGGCCTTCAGCAGATGTTTGCCGTGGACGTAGGTCAGCGACTCGGCGAGGTTGAAGTGATCCTCGGTCGTGCTCTGATCCGCCTGCGCCCCGCCGGCGGTGAAGGCGTCGAGCACGACGATCCGCTGTCCGGTGTGCAGGCTCGCCGTCGATCCCGTCTCGTGCCCGAGCAACAGGCGGAATTCATTGAGGAGATGTCCGGTCAGCACGCTGCGGGCGCCGAACACGAGTTGCGCTTCGTGCCCTCGATCGTCGCTCCCCGCTTCGGCCAGCGTCGTCCCTCCGACCCCCTGGTTGCGGCTGCGCGTCTGCTCGTCGGTGAATCGGAGCGACAACGTATGCCGCTTGCCCTGCTGATGGTTGACCGACGCGGCGAGCTCCAGGCCTCGATCGGGCGCCGGCACGATCGCGTGCAGGGGACCGCCGGGGCCCGCGGCAAAGACCACGGATTGCAGGTCCTCTTCCTTGCGGTCGAGCGTGAAGAGGAAGGAGGTGTGCTTGCCGTCGCGCACGGGTCCTCCCAGCACCCCTTCGTAGATCCGCCGCTGCTCCGGGGGACGCGTATCGGCAAACGGGTCGCGCGCGTTCAGGCTGGCGTCGCGGAACGTGAAATCCATCGACCCGCTGTACTTGTCGGTGCCGGCCTTGGTGATGACCTCGATCCGGCCGCGCCCCGGCCGCGGAAGCTCCGCCGAGTAGGGATCCTGGTTGAGCTTCACCTGCAGAATCGCCGAAGGGGCCACGCCAACCTTGCGCGCTTCCATCCCATCCACCACCAGAGTCACGCCGCCGGTGCCGAGCGCCGAAGCGTCGAGAAACCGCGACAGCGTCCCGACGATGTCGCGGTCGAAGATCGGGAGGTTCTTCAGTTCCTTTTCGTCCAGCACCACGGCATCGCGGTTGGCGTTGGCGGCCGCGGTGATGAGGTCGGTGTCGGCCGTCACGGTGACCTCCTGCGTCTGCGACGCGAGGTCGAGCACGATGGTCTGCAGCGGCGGAGCCCTGCGCGGCGCGAGACGGAGACGGACCGCGGACGCACGGAATCCCTCGAACTGGACCTTGAGTACGTACGCACCGGGCGGGAGCCCGTCAATCGAGAACTCACCCCTGGCGTCCGTGGACACGGTCCTCAGCACCGCGCCCGCCTCGTCAGCCAGCTCGACACGTGCGCCCTGCAGCACCGCGCCGGTCTGATCGCGCACGACGCCGCGGAGCGGCGGGAGGCTCGGAGCGACCGTCTGGGACGACCCGAACAGCAAGAGAAACACCGCGACCACAGGCATGTATCCCTCCATAGTGGCGCGGGGTACATGAAACCGCCATGAATAACCCGTCGCAACCCGTAGTAACATCCAGCCCATGAGCCCCGACTCAGAACGGCGCGATGGACCCGACCGGCGGCGGGGTCCCCGGGGGGGACGCCGTCCCGAGGACCCGAAGGGCTATTCTCCGCTCGTGCTCGTCGCCGACGATGACGCCGACAGCGGCGCCCGCTGCGTGGCCATCCTGGCGCGGCTCCGGTTTGCCGTCGCCCCCGCGCATTCCGTGGAGGAAGCGATCAAGGTGATGGAGGCGCTTCGCCCGGATCTGATCGTGGCGCGCCTGCGCGACGAACCGACGCTGCGCGAGCAGATGGCGTCCAACCCGGCGATTGGCCAGATTCCCCTCCTCACGTTGACGGCCGCGAACGAGACGCCCCAGATCCTGATCGAAGAAATCCGACGAGCCCTTCACGACCGCTGACGTCATTGTCCGTTCATCTACAGGACCAAATAATCTGGCGGATGTTCAGACCCGCAAGGCTCGTGGCGGCCGCGCTGGCTGCCATGGTGGCCTTGCAGCCTGCCGCGGTCGGCGCGCAGGGACCGGCCTCGCTCTCGCTCCACGACGCGATCGCCCGCGCCATCGAAGCCAACCGCACCATCCTCGCCTCGAGGACGGCGCGCGCCATTGACGTCGCCGGCGTCCAGGTCGCCGGCGAGCGGCCCAATCCCGAGGTGAGCGTCGAAGCGACGCGTGAAACGCCGCACTGGGCCTTCGCCGGCACGATGCCGCTCGACCTGTCGGGCAAGCGCCAGCGGCGCCTCGACGTCGCCAACGCCACGCTCGCCGTCACCGAAGCGGAAACGTCGCGGATCGCCGTGGACGTGCGCGCCGACGTGCGGCGCGCGTACTACCAGGCGGTCGGCGCGGCCCGCCGCGTCGTGATCTCGCAGGAGCTCGAAGCCATCGCCACCCGGGCGCGGGACGCGGCGCAGGACCGGTTCCAGACCGGGGCCGCCCCGCGGCTCGAAGCGCTGCAGGCCGGGCTCGCGCTCGCGCAGGCGCAGAACGATGTCGCCGCCGCCAAGGGGGATGTCAACGCGACGCGCGCGGAGCTGAATGCGCTCCTCGCGTATCCCATGGATGCCGCCCCCGCCCTGGTCGATCCCCTCGAGGCGGGCCCGCTGCCGACGGCGGAAGCCGCCACGCAGCAGGCGCTGACCGGCAACGGCGAGCTGGACGTCCTCCAGAAGCGGATCGAGGAAGCCCGGGCGCGCGTGGCGCTCGCCAAGGCGATGCGGCGCCCCGACCCGTCCGTCACGGGCACGCTGACGTACGACGCGCCGGGAGAATTCGTCTTCGGCTGGCGCGCCGCCGCGGCCGTGGCCCTGCCGATCTTCACGACGGGTCGCCCCGGGATCGCCGTCGCGGACGCGACGCTGGCGCGAGCCGTGGCGGATCGCGACGCGCGCGTGGCGCAGATCGGCGGCGCCGTGTCGGCCGCGCTCGCCAGGGTCATCGCGGCACGGCAAAGCGTCGAGCGTTTCCAGAACGACATCCTCCCGGCCTCCCTGCAGGTGGAACAGATGGCGGAAGAATCGTACCGGTCGGGCCAGACCGGACTCCCGGCTTACCTCCAGACGGTGCAGGCGGCGCGCGAAGTTCGCCAGCGCGCGCTGCAGGCGGGCCTCGACTACCAGCTTGCGCTCGCCGATCTCGAGCGCGCCATGGGGACGCCGCTCAAATGAAGATTGGCGATTGGCGATTGACGATTGGGTTAGTGGTCGTGCTGGCCGCCGGCTGCTCGAAGCCGACGGTGGAACAGGTGGAGACCGCCGCCGCCGCCCCGGTCAAGACCATCACCCTGGCGCCCGCCGCGCTCGAGGGCGTGGTCGCCGCCGCGGGGGTCGTCTCCGCCGCCCCCGGCGCCGACTGGGTCATCACGGCGCCTGAATCCGCGCGCATTCTCGAATTGCCGAAGGCCGAGGGCGACCGCGTCAAGACGGGTGATGTACTCGTGCGCTTCGAGATTCCGTCGCTGCACACGGAGGTCGCCAAGGGACACGCCGAGGTGCAGCAGGCGCAGGCGCGCGTCGACAACGCGCAGGCGTCCGTCACGCGTCTTACGACGCTGTTCGAGCATGGTGTCGCGGCGCAGAAGGAGCTGGAAGACGCGCGCCGGGAGCTCGCCGAGGCCCGCGCGGCCCTGACCCAGGCGCAGGCGTCCGTTCAGAACGCGACGGTGCTCGAGTCCCGGACGGTCGTGCGCGCCCGGTTCCCCGGCGTCGTCGCCAAACGCGGACACAATCCCGGCGACATGGTCGAGGCGACCGCGGCCGACGTCATTCTCCGCGTCATCGATCCCGCGAAACTGCAGGTCGTCGCGTCGGTCGCGATTCCCGATCTCGCACGCGTCCAGGTCGGCCGGCCGGCCCGGATCCTGGTGCCGGGCAGCGACGAGCCCGAGCACGGCAAGGTCCTGACCCGCCCGGCCGCCGTCGAGCCCACCGGCGTCTCCGCCGACGTGCGGATTTCGTTCGACGCCGGGACGAAGCTGGCCGTCGGCACGCCCGTCCGGCTCGAGATTGTCGCCGAGCAGCACCCCAACGCCCTCGCGGTTCCCGTGGACGCGATCATCCACGAAGACGAGAACGCCTTCGTCATGGTCGCGGGCTCCGACAACAGGGCGCACAAGCGGAAGGTGACGATCGGGCTGACCACACCCACGCTCGCCGAGATCACCGGCGGCCTCAAAGCCGGCGAAACCGTCATCGTGCAGGGCCAGCAGGGCCTGCCCGACGGCGCCGCGATTACGGCCGAGAAATGAGTCTCTCGACCTTCGTCGAACGGCACGGGCGCGCCATCCTGACGGTGACGGTGATTCTCGCCGTCGCGGGACTCCTCTCGGCGTTCAGCCTCCCGAGCGACATCTACCCGCCGCTGGTCTTCCCGCGCGTGATCGTCATCGGCCACAGCGGGACGACCCCCGCCCGGACGATGATGCTGAGCGTCACGCGGCCGCTCGAACAGGCGCTGATGGAAGTGCCGGGCATCCGCCGCGTGCGGTCGAAGACCTTCCGCGGCGCCACGGAGATTTCCGGCCAGTTCGAGCCGTCCACCGACATGGTCGTCGCGCTCCAGCAGGCGCAGGCCCACATCGCGGAGGTCCGCGGGGCCCTGCCCGCGGACCTCGACGTCGTCGCCGAGCGCCTCACGCCCGCGGCGTTTCCGTTCCTGAGCGTCAATCTCTCCGGCGGGCTGCAGCCCGCCGACCTGTACGACTACGCCTTCTATGTGATGCGGCCCGCGA
>DAIUEK010000136.1:0-2633 GCA_036845165.1 Vicinamibacterales bacterium
CAGGACCCCCATGAACTGCGAGATGCCGTAGGCCATCCAGCCGAGCCTGGTGTTCGCGTAGGGCCGGGCGACCACCATCATCGACCCGGCGAGAAGCACCCACGCCGCCATCCACCAGAGGATGAACAGCCGCCGGCGATACAGGTAGACGAAGGCGAGCAGCAGCGCGACGATGGCCGCGGCCGACGCCGCCATGATGTGCGGATTGACGACGGTGGAGGCGGGGGAGATCCCCGGGAGCGCAGCCACCGGCCGATTATGCCGTGGTCTGGCCGAAAGTCGGGCGAACTACTACAGGCGATAGAGCATCAAATACACGATGACGCCGGTCACGGAGACGTACATCCACAGCGGCAGCGTCCAGCGCGCAATTGCGCGGTGCCGGTCATATTTCCCCTTCAGCCCGCGCGACAGCGTCATCAGCACCATCGGGACGATGACGGTGGCGAGGATCGTGTGCGTCAGCAGGATCGTGAAGTAGACGATGCGGATGGGCCCCTGCCCCTCGAAGTGCTTCGAGCCGATCTGCGCGTGGTACGTCAGGTAGGAAATCAGGAACAGCACCGACGTGCAGACCGCCGCGATCATGACGGCGCGGTGCTGGGCCACGCGCCCGCGGCGAATCAGGACGTAGCCCGTCGTCAGCAGGACGGCGGCGGTGGCGTTGAGCGTGGCGTTGAGTGCCGGGAGATCGGAGACCGTCACGTCTTGTTCGCGATCATCAGGATCCAGAGCAGCGGCAGGTACGCGATCGATCCGAAGAAGACACGCCGGGCGTCGCGGGTCGCGCGCGTCCGGGCGAACTGCAGCGTGAGCCCGAGGAACGCGAGACCCAGCACAAGGGCGCCGGCGAAATACACCTCGCCGGCCATCCGCATCAGCGTGGGCGCGAGGCTGAGCGGCACCAGCGCCGCGGCGTAGACGACCGACTGCCGCCCCGTGCTCCGTCCGTCCGGCTCGAGGACGGGGAGCATGGGAAACCCGGCCCTGGCGTAGTCCTCGCGGTACATCCACGCGATCGCGAGGAAGTGCGGCAGCTGCCAGAGAAACATGATCCCGAAGAGCGTCCAGGCCTGCAGCGGCAGCGTCCCGTCGCCCGCGGCCCAGCCGATGATCGGCGGCAGCGCGCCGGGGATCGCGCCGATCACGGTCCCGAACGACGACCGGCGTTTGAGCGGGGTGTAGACGACCAGGTAGGTGAGGAGCGTCGCCAACGCGACAGCGGCGGCAAGCAGGTTTGCCGACGCGACGATCATCAGCAGCCCCGCCAGCGTGATGGCGCTGCCGAAGAGCACCCCTTCCGCCGGCTGCAGGCGCTCGTCGGGCAGCGGCCGCATCCGCGTCCGCCGCATGAGCGCGTCCAGATCCCGCTCGAGCACCTGGTTGAATGCGGAGGCGCCACCCGCCACGAGCCCTGTGCCGAGCAGCAGCCCGGCGACGCGCACCACGCCAAGCGCCTCGCCGTCCGCCATCGCGTAGCCCACGAGGGTCGAGGCCACCACGAGCAGGTTCAGCCGCGGCTTCGCGAGCGAGACGAAATCCATGGAGCGCGCATGGGACACCGGCATGACGGCCGCCTCAGACCTCATGGCCGGGCCTCCGCGCCGGTGAGCCCGTGAACCGGTGACCCCGTGAACCCCCTGACGCGTGAGCCGAGCATCGAGACCTGGCAGCTTCGCAGCGTCAGGACCAGCGACGTCCCCAGCACCAGCGCGCCGTTCACGACGTGCACCGTGTTGATGACGGGATCCATGTGGCTCCAGACCACGAACGCGCCGAGCGTGACCTGCGTCGACAGGAACAGGAGCAGCAGCAGCGCCGGGCGCATCAGCTCGCCTCGGCCGCGATGGTGGGAGAAGACGTGGCTCGTCGTCGCGAGGATCGCCAGCGTCACGATGAGTGCCCCCACGCGGTGCGCGAAATGAATCGCGATCTTCGCGCTCCACACCGGCGGCAGGAGATGCCCGAACGCGTAGGGGAAGTCCGGAATCGCCAGTCCCGCTTGCGTATGCCTCATCGTCGCGCCCACGAGGATCTGAATGTAGATGATGAGCGTCGTGGCCGTCGCGACGCGGCGCAGCATGGGATCGTCAACCGGGGCGGCCGCGGTCTTCCATCCGGGCGAGGTCACCAGCGCGAGCGTCAGCGTGAGGCAGAAGAAGAGCTGCGCGAGCCCCGCATGGCCGATCGAAATGGGCGCGGGCAGGAGGAAGAGCACGGTGATGCCGCCGAGCACGCCCTGCAGGATCACCGCGCCCAGCGCCGCGAACCCCAGCCGGCGGACCCATCGCCGCGGATCGACCCACCACGTCCACGCCGCCATGAGGATGGTCATGAAGCCGACGCTGCTCGCGATCAGCCGGTGGCTGTGCTCGTAGCGGATCCCACCCACCATCTTGCTGAGCGGGAACATGAACATGTTCCACCCGTATGTCGTCGGCCAGTCGGGCACCGAGAGGCCCGAAGCCGTGCTCGTCACCATGCCGCCAGCCGCGATGAGGAGGACCGTACAGACCGTCACGAGCTTGACGTACCGGTGATGCCAGATCATTGCGGCCCGCGGTCCATTACCCCTGCACCTTGAACGTAAACGTGATCTCCTTCGCGTCCTTCGCGCCGAGCGTGACGGTCTG
>DAIUEK010000136.1:2733-5780 GCA_036845165.1 Vicinamibacterales bacterium
CCTTGAACGTAAACGTGATCTCCTTCGCGTCCTTCGCGCCGAGCGTGACGGTCTGCGTCTGCCGGCCGAGCTTCTCGTGCCACGCCTCGATCGTGTAGGTCCCGGGCGGAATCGTCTTCAACTCGAACGTGCCGTCCCTGCCGCTCACCGCGAAGTACGGGTGATCGACGACGCCGATGTAGGCGTTCATCCATTTGTGCACGTCGCACTTGAACGGGATCATGACCTCAGGCGCGGTGAAGGTGACCGTGTTCTTCAGGCCGGGGACAGGCTGTCCCATGTTGAACTCGAGGTTCCTGTCCGGCATCGCGTGCACGTTGTGCAGCGTGTCGTCGCTGTTCGTGATGTCGAACGGCTGCGCCACGCGCACGCCGGCGACGTGCGGGACGTAGTGGCAGCCCTTCTGATTGAGCGTCACCGGCTCGGTGGGAGTGTCGAAGACGTACTTGTTGCCGAGGCCGTCCTTTATGTAGACGAACACGTTCGCGAGCCGGCCGTTGTCGACGACGAACGCCTCCGACGTGACGTTCCCCTTGTTGAGGCTGGCGCAGACCGGATCGGCCAACATCGTGATGACCGGATTGGGCGGCGGCGTCCCTTCGAGGAGCACCTTCCCGGTAATCGTGGCCGCCGTCGACGCGTCCACCTTCTTCGCATCCGGCGCCGCCGCGGGCGACGCGGGCCTGGCCGAGGTGCTGCTGTCCGAACCGCCGCACGCCGTCATCGTGGCGAGCAGGGCCGCGCACGCCAGCGCTGTGTATTTACGTGACATAACCTTTTAGAAATATCACAGGTCCGGGCTGGGGCCTCAGCTGCCGCTCGCTTCGTGCAGCTTTCTCAGGATCCGGTCCTGAATCCAGTGCGCATCCCACCATTCGACGGGATTCACCATCTGGCCGTTCACGAGCATCGTGAAGTGCAGGTGGTCGCCGCCGGCCATCCCCGTCATGCCGCTGAGGCCCATCTGCTGTTCCTTCTCGACCATCTGGCCCGGCTGCACGGTGATCGACGACAGGTGCCCGTACAGCGACTGCACACCCATGCCGTGATCGACGATCACGCAGTTGCCGTAGATGCCGAGCGGCGCCGCGTACAGCACCTTCCCCCGGTTCGCCGCGACGACCGGGGAGTTGACGACCCGCGCGAGATCGAAGCCCAGGTGCGTCTGCTGATCGATTTCCTTGCCCTGGTAGAAATACGTCCGGTGGTCGGCGAAGGCCGACTCGACGGCGGTATTGGTGAAGGGGTGAAACACCGCCCCCCCCCAGAGCATCTCGGGCGCGGACTGGCTGGCGAAGCTCGCGATCTGTGCCGCGTTCTTCCTCCGGAGCTCGCCGTTGAGTACAAGGAATTTCTGGACGATGTCTCCCTGCGGATTCACCTCGGTCGTCGTCTCGAGAATCGCGGGGACGACGCGGTTCAGGAACTTGTCGTCGAGGTCGATGCGGCTCTTCTTGAACGGCTTCGGGAAGGTCAGGCGATCGAAATCGGCGCGCGCGGCATTGCCGGCTTCGTCTTTCGCGTAGGCGAACATCGGCGTGTTGACGTCCTGGTCGTAGCGGAGCGCGATGAACGCGATCTTCACGGCGGGATCGGTGATGTGGACGCCTTCGAGCTTCGCGCCGCTGGCCGGATAGCCGGGATACTTCAGGTCGCCCACCTGCACGCCGGACTCGACGTCCGCCGGCGTCGCGCGATACACCACCATCTCGGCCCCGCCGAGATTGACGTAGTGCTTCGTGGACAGGACGGCGATCGCCGGGCGCTCGAGGCGGACCGTCACGTCGTGCGTGGCGGTGGCCTGCGCCGTCCGCATCCCGAACAGCACCGGCCGTTCGGCCGTGACGATGATGCGGGCGGGGCCGCTTTTCAGGTCCGGCACGGCCTCTCGCCCGACCGTGCGCGTGATCCGCACGCGATCGGCCCCCTCCTGCTTGACGTCGCCGGCCGCGGGCTTATCGAGCGAGAAGAGCGGCGTCTGCTTGCCGTTCTGCTCGAAGACGATCTGCACTTTCGTCAGGCGCGCGCCCGGCGCGGTGATCGCCACCTCGAGCGGCGTGGCCTGCCCGACGTACTTGGTGGGCCTGGCGATCTCGATGGCGGGGCCCGCAAGGCGTCCGGCGTAGACGAACAGGCCGCCCGCCACGAGGGCGGCGGCAATGACGAGGGCGAGGAGATACCGCATGTCTCGATGATATCGAAGTCCGGGCTGAAGCGGCTGGGCGCTCCCCTATCTTCTGAGGAACATCACGATCGCCGCGACGATCGCGGCGGCGACGAGCGCAACGATCTGGGTTCTGGCCCAGCGCCCCGTCAGGACTCTGCTGAAAGCCTGATAGAGATTGGGGACCAACCCGCCGAGAATCACCAGCGCGAGCAGATCCCAGTTCGCCTCGTTGCGGGCGAAGCTGCGATAGGCGACCAGCGCCAGCACACCGAACGACGTGAACAGATATCCCCAGCGATAGCTGGCGTTTTCGACGGCGACGGTGCGTTCGTCGCGTTCGACCGGCGGAGTGTTCATGGTTTTTCTCCCTGAAGGAAGAACAGCTCGTCAACGTGCTTTCCGAGCCGTTCGGCAAGTTGGAAGGCGAGGAGGGCGGAGGGACAGTACTGGCCGGTTTCGATCGAACTAATCGTCTGCCGCGTGACCCCGGCCAGGGCGGCCAGCTGTTCCTGGGACAGTTCCCGCTCCGCCCGCGCGACTTTCAACCGGTTTCCGAGACGTTGAGCTGGCATACGGCTAACCTCTGTCCCCACATAATAGGCTAGCTTTGCTAAATGTAAAGTATAACAGTCAAGTTGACTAGTTTACATGGAACTTACTGCGTAGCCGCTGGAGCTTGGGAGAGGGTGGGCGACCGAATGCTTGAGCCAGAGCCCGGTGCCGAAGCCCGCAGCTCCCGGCCCGGGCGGCTGGTTGACCCGCGCAGCGGGCCCCGTTAAGATTGAAAGTTCCAGTCGGGCCTAGTGCCGCTATCGTCTAGGGGTCAGGACACGTGGTTCTCAGCCACGGGACCGGGGTTCGAATCCCCGTAGCGGTACCA
>DAIUEK010000137.1:0-3923 GCA_036845165.1 Vicinamibacterales bacterium
GCCGGGGCGGACCTCCACTGGGTGTCCCTCGGGCACCTGGGTAAGTGTATCAAGGTCTTGAAGGAAGCCGGTGTCCGTCAGGCCCTCATGGCCGGGCAGGTCAAGCACGCCAGGATCTTCTCGGGCATCATCCCGGACCTCACGCTGCTGTCGGTCCTGACCAAATTGAAGGCGCGGAACACCGATGCGCTCATCTCGGCCGTCGCCGAGGTCCTGCGCGAGCACGGGATCGAGCTCCTGAATTCGACCGCCTTTCTCGAGCCGCTGATGGCGCGGGGCGGCACGCTCGCGCGCCGCCCGCCGTCCCCGGACGAGCTGGCGGACTTCGCGTTCGGCTACCGCATGGCGGACGCCATCGCGGCGCTCGATATCGGCCAGACCATCGTGGTGAAGGACCAGGCGGTCGTCGCGGTGGAGGCGATGGAAGGCACCGACGCCGTCATCCGCCGCGCCGGCGAGATCGCGGGTCCCGGGACCCGGATCGTCAAGGTGGCGAAGCCGAACCAGGACATGCGCTTCGACGTGCCGGTCGTCGGCGTGGCCACGATCGACAGTATGCGCGCCGCGGGCGCCACGGCGCTCACCGTCGACGCGCGCCGGACGCTCGTCATGGACGGCGACCGGTTCTTTGCCGCGGCGGACGCCGCGGGGATTGCGGTGGTCGGTCGTGAGTAACGGCGCGCCCGTGCGCATCGCGGTGATTGGCGTCGGCCACCTGGGCACGCATCACGCGCGGCTCCTCGCCGGGATCGACGGCGCCGAGCTCGCGGCGATTGTCGATACGCGGCCGGAACGGGCGGCGGCCGCGGCCGAGGCCACCGGCGCGCGCGCGCTCACGGACTATCGCGAGCTGTTCGGGCAGGTCGACGCGGTGACCGTGGCGGTCCCGACCGAGCTGCACCACGAGATCGCGCGGCCGTTCCTCGAGCGCGGGATCTCGGTTCTCGTCGAGAAGCCGATCACGCGCACGGTGCAGGAAGCCGACGCGCTCGTCGCAGCCGCGGCGGCCTCGGGCGCGACGCTGGCCGCGGGGCACACCGAGCGCCATAACCCCGCCGTCGCCGCCGTGCTGCCGCTCGTGTCCACGCCGCGCTTCATCGAGGTCCACCGGCTCGGCGTGTTCCCGGAGCGGAGCCTCGATATCGACGTCGTGTTCGACCTGATGATCCACGACCTCGACATCATCCTGGCGATGGTGAAGGGGGAGGTGACGTCGATCGAGGCGGTCGGCGTCCCCGTGCTCACCGACAAGTTCGACATCGCGAACGCGCGGCTGCGGTTCTCCACCGGCTGCATCGCGAACGTGACCGCGAGCCGCATCAGCAAGGAACGCGTCCGGAAAATCAGGTTCTTTCAGCCTGACGCGTACATCTCGATCGACTACGCGGAGCAGGAAGTGGAAGGGTACCGGCTCCTGCGCCGCGAGGGACAGCGTCCGGAGATCCAGGGGGGGAAGCTCCCCGTCACCCGCGAGGAACCGCTGAAGCGCGAGCTGGCCGACTTCGTCGCCGCCGTCCGCGACAAGCGCCGCCCGCTCGTCACCGGAGAAGATGGCCGGCGCGCCCTCGCCCTGGCGCAGGCGATTGCAGACAAAATGGAGAGCGTCTGAGACGGGCCACAGCCAACTCACTCTTCGTGATGAGATCGTGGCAAGCGAACACCAATGTTTAAGGACTTGAACGCTTTCATCGACGCGCTCGACAGGGACCGCGAGCTCGCGCGCATCACGGAGCCGGTCAGCCCGGATCTCGAGATCTGCGCGGTGACCGATCGCGTGTCGAAGTCCCCTGGCGGCGGCCCCGCGCTGCTGTTCGAGAACCCCACCGGCTACGACATGCCCGTCGCCACTAACCTGTACGGCTCGATGAAACGGATGTGCATGGCGCTCGGCGTCACGTCGCTCGACGACCTCGCCCGCGAGATCGAGGAGCTGACCAATCCGAAGATGCCCACCGGCATGCTCGACACCCTGAAGATGCTGCCGATGATCGGGCGTCTGAAAGACCTGATGCCGAAGACGGTCTCGAGCGCTCCCTGCCAGGAGGTCGTGAAACAAAACGGCACGCTGGACGGGATTCCGATCCTGACGTGCTGGCCCGAGGATGGCGGTCCCTACATCACCCTGCCGATGGTATTCACCAAGGACCCCAAGACCGGCGTGCGCAACATCGGGACCTACCGGATGCAGGTCTACGACGGGCGCACCACCGGCATGCACTGGCAGCGGCACAAGGGGGGGGCGCAGCACCACCGGATCGCCGAGCGGATGAAGACGCGGCTGCCGGTCGCGGTCGCGCTCGGCGCCGATCCCGCGCTTCCGTTCTCCGCCACCGCGCCGATGCCCGAGGGGCTCGACGAACTGCTCCTCGCGGGATTCCTGCGCCGCGAGCGCGTCGAGCTCGTCAAGTGCGTCACCGTGGACCTCGAGGTGCCCGCCAGTTCCCAGATCATCCTCGAGGGCTACGTCGAGCCCGGCGAGCGCCGGCGCGAGGGGCCCTTCGGCGATCACACGGGCTTCTACTCCCACCCGGACGACTACCCGGTGTTCCACATCACGTGCGTGACGCACCGCAAGAATCCGATCTACCTGACGACGGTCGTGGGTATTCCGCCGATGGAGGATTACTTCCTCGGGAAAGCCAGCGAGCGCATCTTCCTGCCACTCATCAAGAAGACGGTGCCCGAGATTGTCGACATGAATTTTCCGGCCGAAGGCATCTTCCACAACCTCGTCATCATCTCGATCGACAAGCGGTACCCGGGTCATGCGCGCAAGATCATGAACGCGGTGTGGGGACTCGGGCAGTTGATGTTCTCGAAAACGGTCATCGTCGTCGACAGGGACATCGACGTGCAGAACCTGTCGGAAGTGGCGTGGGTCGTCGGGACGCATATCGATCCGGAGCGCGACATCCAGTTCATGAAGGGCCCGGTCGACGATCTGGACGACGCGAGCGATCTCGCCGCCTACGGCAGCAAGATGGGGATCGACGCGACGCGCAAGTGGGCGTCCGAAGGGTTTACGCGGCCGTGGCCCAGGCGCATTCGCACGACCGACGTCGCCGCGAAGCGCGCGGAAGAAGTCTGGACGAGGATCCGGCAGGGATGGAAGGCATGACGGCGATTTCAGCGGCGGACGCGCGCGCGATTCTCGTTGATCAGAACCTCATCGCGGTCGGCGCGCGCGGCGACGAGGAACGGCGGCGCCGTCACGGAAAAAAGACGACGTTCGTCAGGGTCTTCGACGTGCACACGGACGCCGTCCCGCCGGCGCTGCCCGCATCGGCACGCGCTGGAGAGATCCGGGTGACCGGGAAGCCGGCGTCCGTGGCGGCGGCGATCGCGACGGTGAAGGCGGCGCGGGCGCTCGCCGGTTCCACGCCGGTGAGTGCGTTCTCGCTCGCGGATCTACTCGAGCTCGCCGGCGGAACCGCGGCGAGCCTGACCGATCTCGTGGCGCGGCTGGCGGCGGCCGGCCTGGAAATCGTCGCGGAAGCGCCCATCGATCTCCTGCCCGACGCGGTCGTCGCCGTCGGCGCCGCGCGCGACGCCGGCGTGCAGGTGCCGCGCCTGACGGTCCATCACGTGCCCGTGGACGAGCGGATCCGGCTCGTGACGCTTGCGCGCGATATCCAGTCCGCGGTGGGGGGCGTCCGCGCCTTTGCGCCGCTCGCGCGGGTCACGTCCCTCGCGCAGCCGTCCACCGGGTACGACGACGTGAAGATGGTCGCGATCGCGCGGCTGCTCGTCGACAACATCGATTCCATCCAGGTCGACTGGGCGCTCTACGGCCCCAAGCTCGCGCAGGTCGCGCTCACCATGGGAGCCGACGACGTGGATTCGGTATCGGCCCTCGAGGGAGACCTCGGGAGACGCCGCAGTCCGATTGAAGAAATCCGCGGCAACATCACCGCCGCGGGCCT
>DAIUEK010000137.1:4023-5715 GCA_036845165.1 Vicinamibacterales bacterium
GGCATCGATCTCGGGATGATTCCGTCGATCGAGTATCTGCGCGGGCCCGAGCCGTATCGGATCGTGCCAGACCTCGGGATCGTCTCGGACGGCGACGTCGCCTCGGTGGCCGTGTTCTCGCGCGTGCCGCTCGCGCAGGTGCGGACGATTGGCCTCGACACGAGCTCGCGCACATCCGCCGGCCTGACGCGCGTGCTGTGCCGGGAAGCGTGGGGGATCGATCCGGTGTTCGAACCTGTCCCGCCGGGGGTCGCCGCCGCCGTGGAGGGTTGCGACGCGGCGCTGCTGATCGGCGATCCCGCGCTGTTTCTTGATCACAAGGCCGCCGGTCTGACCAAGATCGATCTCGGCGCCGAGTGGACGCGCCTGACGGGTTTGCCGTTTGTGTGGGCGTTCTGGGCGGGCCGTCGCGGCGCAATCGACGCCGCCGGCATCGCGGCGCTCCAGGCGGCCAGGGACCAAGGGACCAGGGACCTCGACGGCATCGCCGAGGCCTACGGCGGAAGCGCCAAGGCCGAAGTCTGCCGTCGATATTTGAGGGACAATATCAAGTACCGGCTGGGCGACCGCGAGACCGAGGGGCTGCGCCGGTATTACGAGCTCGCGGGGAAGCACCGCCTGGTCTCGGCCGGCGGACATCCGGATTTCTACTGATTATGATCGCGGCAATCGCAGCTAGGGTGCGGGCGGGGGGACGCGTCACCGCGGACGAGGCGCTCGCGCTGTACCACGAGGCGCCGCTGCCGCTCCTCGGTGAGCTCGCGGACGGCATCCGCGCGCGCAGGCACCCGGACGGTGTCGTGACCTACATCATCGACCGCAACGCCAACTACACGAACATCTGCGTCGCGCGGTGCACCTTTTGCGCGTTCTACCGGCCCGTCGGGTCGTCCGAAGGCTACGTCCTCGGCTTCGAGGAAATCTTCCGGAAGATCGACGAGACGATCGCGCTCGGCGGCAATCAGCTGCTGCTGCAGGGGGGGCATAATCCCGACCTCCCGATCGCGTGGTACGAGGATCTCTTCCGCGCCATCAAGCAGCGGTATCCGGCGTTCAAGCTGCACGCGCTCTCGCCGCCGGAAGTGATCCACCTGACGCGGACGTCGCGGCTGACCGTGCCGGAGGTGATCGACCGGCTGGTGGCCGCGGGACTCGACAGCATCCCGGGCGGCGGCGCCGAAATTCTCGTCGATCGGGTCCGCAAGCTGCTCAACTGCTACGGCAAGGCCTCGTCAGACGAGTGGCTCGACGTGATGCGCCAGGCGCACCGCAAAGGGCTGCGAACGACCGCCACGATGATGTTCGGCCACGTCGAGACCGTGGACGAGCGGATCGAGCACATGGTGCGGCTGCGCGGGGTCCAGGACGAGACCGGCGGCTTCACCGCGTTCATCACCTGGAGCTACCAGCCCGAGCACACCGAGCTCGGCGGCGGGGAAGCGTCGGGCGTCGAGTATCTGCGCATGCTCGCCCTCGCGCGCATCGTCCTCGACAACTTCCCGAGCCTGCAGGCGTCGTGGGTCACCCAGGGAGGCAAGGTCGGACAGCTCAGCCTCGCGTACGGCGCGAACGACATGGGCAGCGTGATGATCGAGGAGAACGTGGTGCGCGCCGCCGGCGCCAGCTACTGCATGGACGAAGTCGAGATCGTCCGCAACATCGAGAACGCCGGGTTCGTCGCCAGGCGCCGCA
>DAIUEK010000138.1:0-5686 GCA_036845165.1 Vicinamibacterales bacterium
CGCCGCATCAACGCCGTCTTCGACGAGGCGCTGGGCCTCGACGCGGCCGGCCGCGAGCGGCTGCTGGCGCGCGAAGAGCCCGCCCACCCGCGCGTCGCCTCCGAAGTCCGCGCCCTCCTGCGTGCCCATGAACACTCCGACGGCTTCCTCGAGCGGCCCGCATGGGTGGCCGCCCCGGAGCTGCTGGCCGAGCCTGCCGACGCGCCGCTGACCGGACGCCGCATCGGCCCGTACCAGGTACATGAAGAGGTGGGCCGCGGCGGAATGGGTGTCGTCTACGCCGCGGAGGACGTGCGCCTCGGACGCCTCGTGGCGCTGAAGATGCTCCCGGCCGCCTACAGCCGCGATCCGGTCGCGCGCGAGCGGCTGTCGCGCGAAGCACGCGCCGCCGGCGCCCTCTCGCATCCCTGCATCGCGACGGTCTACGCGCTCGAGGAAATCGACGGCGATTTGTTCATCGCGAGCGAGCTGGTGCCCGGCTCCACGCTGCGCGCGGCGCTCTCGTCCGGGCCGCTGGGACCCGAACGCCTGCTGGACACCGTGATGCAGATCGCGGAAGCGCTCGACGCTGCGCACCGCCATGGCATCGTCCACCGCGATCTCAAACCGGAGAACGTCCTGTGCGGCGCGGACGGGCGCGTCAAGGTCGTCGACTTCGGGATTGCGCGCAGCGTCGGCCCGTCGCCAGAGGGGCATGGGGGGCTCACGCTGGCCGGCACGCGGCTCGGCACGCCCGGCTACATGGCGCCCGAGCAGCTGCGCGGGCAGAGGGTCGACGCGCGCGCCGACATCTTCGCGTTCGGCGTCATGGCGTACGAGCTGGCCACCGGATCGCATCCGTTCGGCGGCAGCGATCCGGCCGCCCTGGTCGAGCGCCTGGTCTCGGAGAGCCCGCCGCTGTCCCGGCCGATCGAGCCGGCCTCGCTCGACGTCATCATCCGGACCTGTCTCAAAGGGGATCCCGCGGGACGCTATCCCTCCGGCGTGGAACTGCTCCACGCGCTGCGATCGGTCGAGGCGGTCTCCGCGCGCGAGGCACGGCCGCCTGCGACGCTGCAGGGCGCGTGGTGGTGGAAATTCCACCAGGTCGCCGTGGCGGTGATCACGATCGCCGCCGTCATCGTCATCGGCCTGCGGCGCAACTGGATCGCGCCTTACGGATCGGCGGCGTTCCTCGCGGTCCTCGTCCTCGCCACCATCTCCACAACGCTCAGGCTCCACCTGTGGTTCGTCTCGCAGGTCCATCCCGCCGCGCTCGCGCCGCTCCGCGCGCGCGTGCTGCGCTGGGTCGTCTTCTGCGAAGCGCTGCTGCTCTCCTTCCTGATGGCGTTCGGGATCGCGATCGCCGGCCCGCACGACGGAACGGCGGCGCAGCTCGTCGTCACCGCGCTGCTTCTGCTCCTCTCCCTCATCGTCATCGAGCCGGCGACGACGCGCGCGTCACTCAATCAGGGCTAGTGGAGCCCTGGCGGCGCTCGAGGTTCCCGGTTTCGATCATCGGTGTGGATGGTACTTCGGGTCGTGGCAGAATGTGGGCGTGCTGGCGTTCATCGCCGCCATACCGGCGGCGATCCTTCCTTTCCGCCACTGGCATCGGCTGCCCTCGCGCTTCCCGATGCTCTCCGCGGCGGTCGCCTCAGGCGTCCTCACGTTCTTCCTGGGCGCGGCAATCGGCGTCCCCGGGTTCCTCGAGCACACGGCCAGGGCCGCGTCGGCCGCGAACACCGCGATGCTCGAGGTGGCCGGGCGCCAGGTCGCCGAGGGCCTGGCGCCCGGCGATCCACGAGAAGTGAATCAGCGCTTCGCCACCGGCCTCACGGTGCTTTCCGTGTTCACGTTCCTGCTGCTCACGCCGAAGGGGTGGCTGACGATGTACCTGAGCGGGACCGGCGCCCTTCGCCTGGCGGCCGCCTGGTTCGACGACCCTGTCGGGGATCCGATCCTCACGGGGCTCGACGAGATCGCGTGGCGGACGCGCCGGCGCCTCAGCTCGACGCGCGATCGCCAATCGCGGGAGGCGCGCGAAGGCCCGGAGATCCCGGACCGCGTCGTCAGCAGCTCGGCCGCCGGCATTCCGGCGTGCGATCTCGTCATCGTGACCTCGCGCCGGAAAGAGGGCTGGGAGCGCGGGGTGGCGGTCTTTACCTCGTCTGCCTGCTACCGGATCGGCGATCCTGTTGAACGCATGGTCACCGGACGCCTCAGGACGCTGTATCCCCTGACCGAACACAAGGACTTCGAAGCCGTGCGGAAATCCGTTCGCTACGACTTGCCCGGCGAGAACGACGGTTCCACGGTAACGTAGGCAGCATGCGCATTCTCGTCGTCGAGGACGACCTCAAGGTCGCCAACTTCATCCACGATGGCCTGACGCAGGAAGGCTACGCCGTCGACGTCCTCAATGACGGCAGCCACGCGGGGGAACAGGCGCTGGCGTACGACTACGACGCGGTCGTGCTCGACCTGATGCTGCCCGGGCGCTCGGGCTTCCAGGTGCTGCGCGATATCAGGGCCCGCAAGGGGACCCTGCCGATCCTCATTCTCACAGCCAAGGACACGCTCGAGGAGCGCGTCGCCGGGCTCGACAGCGGCGCGGACGACTACATGGTCAAGCCGTTCGCGCTGGCGGAGTTGTCCGCGCGCCTCCGCGCGGTCCTCCGGCGCGGGGCGGCCCGCGAGAATACGCTGCGCGTGGCGGATCTCGAGATGGACACGGTCCGCCGCATCGTCCGGCGCGACGGCAAGACGATCGATCTCAAGCCGAAGGAGTACGCGCTGCTGGAGTTCCTCGTGCGCAACAGCGATCGGCCCGTGACCAAGTCGCTCATCATCGAGCACGTCTGGAACATCCACTTCGACAGCGTCAGCAACGTCGTCGAAGTGCACATCAACGCGCTGAGAAACAAGATTGACCGCGGGTTCGAGCGGCCGCTGATCCACACGATCCGCGGCGTGGGCTATATCCTCACGGACACGCCTCCATGACGCTCACCCTGCGGACCCGTCTCACCGTGTTCTACACGCTGGTGTTCGGCGTCCTGTTGACGGCGATCGCCGCCGCGTCGTACCGCGCGCTCGCGCAGCAGCTGGACTCCGACGCCACCACGAGCCTGACGGAGCTGACGAGCGGCCTCCACGGATACCTGCGGTTCGACAACGGCGTGCCGGCGGTGGTGTACGACACCACCGACCCGCAGGAGTCCGCGTTCGTGCAGCGCGCGACCCGCTACTACCAGATCTACGACAGCGAAACCGGCGCCCTCCTGGTGCAATCCGACGCCCTCGAGCCGCTCGGGCTGACGTTTACCCCCGAGGAGGTGCGGTCGTTTCACGACGCGCCGCGCCCGCATGACATCCAGACCGACTCCGGCCGGATCCGGTTCACGAACAGCGTCATCGTCAACCGGCCCGGCGAGTCATACTTGCTGCAGGTCGGCACGCTGCTGGCACAGAGCGACGACGCGTTGGGCCGGTTTCTGCAGCTGCTGCTCTGGGGCGTGCCGCTCGGCCTGTTCGCGGCGGTGATCACGGGGCGTTGGATGGCCTCCGTCGCGCTCGGGCCCCTCTCGCGGTTCGCGGCGGCGGCGCGCACGATCGACGTCAGGAACCTGCGGCAACGGCTGCCGGTGCGCGGTGTCGGCGACGAGATCGACGAGGTCGCGACGGCGTTCAACGAAACGCTCGGGCGCGTCGAGAACGCCGTCGGCGAGATGCGCCAGTTCAGCACCGCGCTCGCCCACGAGCTGCGCACACCGATTGCGGCGCTGCGCGGAGAGATCGAGCTCGCGTCGATGAGAGCGGACGCCGGCGACGCCTATCGTCGCACGGCGGCCAGCCAGCTCGAGGAGCTCGACAAGCTCAAGCGGCTGATCGATCAGCTCCTGACGCTGGCGCGCGCCGAGGCGGGACAGATTTCCCTCGCGCACGAGCGCGTCGAGCTCGGCCCGCTCGTCGCGTCGGTCGTCGAACAGGTCGAGGCGGTCGCCCAGGCGCAGAACCTCGAGCTCGTCTGTCAAATCTCGGACGACATCGTGGTCGAGGGAGACGCGGGGTGGCTCGAGAGGCTGCTCCTGAATCTGCTCGACAACGCGTTCAAGTTCACCCCGTCGGGGGGCAGAATCGTCGTCCAGCTGTCAGCCGAGGACGGCGTGGCGCGGCTCGACGTGCGCAATACCGGCGTCGGCATGACGCCGGATGTGCTGCCCCACGTCTTCGAACGGTTTTACCGGGGGGATCCCGCCCGGTCCTCGACGAACCAGGGGGTCGGACTCGGCCTGAGCCTCGTGAAATGGATTGCCGAGCGTCATAACGCCACGATCGAGGCCGTCAGCCAGCCCGGCCGGGGGTCGGTGTTCACCCTTCGCATTAAAAAACTTTAATCTCCGCTTCATGTTGGGCTCAGGTCCATCGCCTCAAATAGGCATAGCGCAATCACGCGCTTGCAGGAGGCAGTAAGAAATGCGCACTTTTATTAAGGCGGCGGCTCTCGTCGCCATGATCACGTTGGTTCCGGTCGCGAGCTTCGCCCAGGCGCCGCCGGCGGCTCCCGTCAAGAAGGTGAAGGCCCCCGCGGCCGCAACCGCGCAGCCGGCTGCTGCGAAAAAGGTGGCGAGCCACACGACCACGGGTACGGTCAAGTCGGTCAGCGACACGGAGCTCGTCATCACCAAGGGCACCAAGGACCAGACCTTCACCGTGAACGCCTCGACCGACAAGAAGGGCACGATCGAGACGGGCGCGAAGGTCTCGGTGCACTACACCCTGGACGGCAAGACGATGGTCGCGACAGCGATCACCGTGACCCCCGCCGCCGCGAACAAAAAGGTCAAGAAGTAAGATTCTCGTCCCTGGCAACGCTTGGGGAGGTCGCGCAAGCGGCCTCCCCTTTTTTTGTCTGCGTTATTTTCCCGAGCACGCAGCAGCCGGTCCGCTTCTGCAGGCGCTCCGCGTCACGCTGCACCGTATCGATGTGTGTGAGCCCATGGCGGACGGCATCGCCGATCGCGGCGAGCACCGGATCGGCGAGCGTCCCCAGCCGGTAGTGGATCCACAGCCCCTCACGCCGCGTCTCGACGAGCCCCGATCGCCGCAGATAGGCCAGGTGCCGGGACGCCTTGGGCTGCGGGATCTTGAGGCTCTCGTGGATGTCGCAGACGCACACCTCGCCCGTCAGGAGCAGCCCGAGAATCCGGAGCCGCGTCGCGTCGGCCAACGCCCGGAACAGCCCTTCCATCTGGGTCAATTGCTTCGCCATATATTTGCCTTGACATATATATCACGGCCGCCTACAGTCTGTATATATTCGTTCTTGCAGATACATAAGGAGCGCTCTCATGTCAGACCTTCAGCAGGCCGTTCGCGAGAAATACGGCGCGATTGCCGCCTCGGTGACGAAGGCGTCGACAAACACCGGCTGCTGCGGCCCGACCGCCTGCGGCGGCGGCGACCCGATCACCTCCAATCTCTACTCGGACGCAGACACCAGCAGCCTCCCTGCCGACGCCGTCACCGCGTCGGCAGGGAGCGGCAATCCGACCGCCCGGCTGGCGCTCGAACCGGGCCAGACCGTGCTGGATCTCGGATCCGGTGGCGGCATCGACGTGCTCCTCTCGGCGACACGTGTCGGTCCGACCGGCAAGGCCTACGGCCTGGACATGACCGACGAGATGCTCGCCCTGGCACGCGA
>DAIUEK010000139.1:0-5662 GCA_036845165.1 Vicinamibacterales bacterium
CGGCCGCGACAGCCGGGCTCGCCCTGGTTCGACGACCATAAAGGCGCCCGAGAGCCGAGCGCCAAGCTCGGCGACAACGCTACGACCGCTTGACCGAGCGAGCTGCGTGCGTTTCCGGGAAAGCGAATCAGCACAACTCCGGCCGTCTCGTGTCCGCCTGCGTACGCAAGCTGGCCGAAGTCCTTGTCCTCATCAGAAGGACTCGCCCTTCAGAACGGGCGAGTGCCAGGACCACGTCGTCCTCAGCGCCAGGATTGATCTCTACGACAGCACTGAGGTCGTGGCCGGCGGCGCGCAGGGCCGTGACGACGGCGAAGTCGCAGCTCTCGTCGGCGAGGAAGCGCAAGACCTAGTCCTGCCTGTCGGGAGAGCTCTTGCCGATAAAAACAACCTCTTCGTGGGCAAGTGTGTCGGCGGCGTAGCGCATCGCTGCGTGGATGTCCTCGCGGGTGAGACGCGGGTAGGCCTCCAGCAGATCAGCTTCAGAAGCGCCTTCGCTCAGCTTCCGGAGCAGCAGCTCGACTGGAATGCGCGTTCCGCGAATCACGGCCTTGCCGAGCAAGACACGCGGATTGACTTCGATGCGATCAGTGAGAGTCACGACAAAACCTCCAACCGGCCGCTTCCGATAGCGCGCTGAATGCAGGCGCGCTGGTCGGATGTCAGCTCGATGTTCACAATGCCAAGGTAGATGCTGCCGCGGGACGTGTCAAGGCTGTCGCAGGGCACCTCGAGACTGCCGCACGCGGAAGAGCGCAATCCTATCGCAACGCACAGCAAGTCTCGATGGACCAGGCTCATCGCTCCGCATCGGGACAATACTGCGCAGACGAAGCGGCAGAAGCGCGCCAGCAGCTTCGTCCAAGATTCTTCGAACTGCGTCTGGCTTTCTCGCCGGATCGACCCCAAGCTTCGCGATGCTTCAGGACACTTGGCCGTCGATCGTCCCGCGAAACACCACATTGCACTGTTTCAATCCACGCGCCCGCGCGGGCGCGAACTTCATGGCCTCGGGACCGACCCGAGACCCGGGGTCAGGTCTGTGGATGTGACTTCGCGCGGGGTCAGGTCCGTAGGTGGTCGCTGGAGGTGACCTGACCCCTGTCACGTCGCAATCGCAGACCTGACCCCGGACGTTTCATTTGCCCTCGCCGCAGGCTGCGTCAGCGCTTCCCGGCCCGCATCCCGGCAAACACCAGGACGCCGCCCACCACGATCGCGATAGCTCCTGACCACGGAGGAACCACGTGCGATTCCTTGACGGAGGCCTCGAGGCCTCCGATCTTCAGTACTTCGCGGTTGCTCTTGTAACTCGCCTGCCCGGCTGCCACGTAGATGCCGGCAGCGACCAGGATGATGCCGACGATGACGCCTGCCTTCATGAGTGCCTCCCCTGTTTTGGTGACGAGTGGCGCATGGATTCGACGGAAAGGATGGTGTCGTCGACCTTCACGGGCGCCGAGGCTCCACCGCAGCAGGCTGGTGGGGGAACGCGGCGGCGGCGATCCATGCGAACCCGGGCGATCGTCAGAATGGTGATGCGCACGGTTTCCGCGTGGCATGATACACGCTCACGATCGACGGCGTCACCCCCTGGTCGGGGCGTGCCGTTGCGCCATGTAGGACCGTAACACCGCGTTCATGCGCGACTGATACCGCGGCCCCTGGGCCTTGAACCAGTCGAGGACGTCGAGGTCCACCCGCAGCGAGATCGGCTGCTTCGGGACGGGGTCAACGATAGCGGCCCGTTCCCAAAAATCTCCGGGAAGGCCTGCCAGCTCGGGCGGCGACGTCCGACGGATCTCCCTGTCAGAGACTCGCCGGAGTCGTTCCAGATCGGCGGCTCCGCGGGACGGCTTACTCTTCATCGACGGCTTGGGCGTACGCTTCGCGCTCACGGTAAGTACTCACTCGGGCCGAGATCATCCTCCGCACGACCTCGCCGCCAGCCTCAGCCCGGTCGGTAGACCACGGTCAGCGGGATGCCATCGGCAACGCCCACGGCAATCACGCGACGCTCACCGTAGTCGCGGCGGGTGTCCTCGCGCTCGAGGGTCTGCGCATCGAACACCTGGGATGCGAACGCGAAGTCGAATCCGCGCTCCCGGAAGTTTCGCGCGCTTTTGATCGAGTCCCAGTCGAAGCGCATGATTACTATACGTTTGTATATACGACCTGTCAAGCGGCGGTTGTCAGGATGGCCCCCGTGCCTGCGAGAGGCTTGCCAGCCCGGCGGTGCGGGAAAACAACAGGAAAGTCGAGGATGGCCTGTGATGAACGCCGAGAGATGGCAGAAAGCGCGCGGGGCATCGGGGGTCGGCACCGCAGATCCTTCGACACCTCTATAATGCGGGCGCGTGGAGACACCTATGAACACCCGAGTCGCGGCTTCCCTACTCTGCCTCGCGCTGGCGCTCGCCGCGCCGGCGATCGTGACACGCGCGCAGCAGGCACCCGCGCCGGACGTTGTCAGCGCCGTCGACGCTGTCGACGCTGTCCTCAGGGGCCTGACGTTCCGGAACATCGGGCCCTTCCGGACCGCCGCGTGGGTGACGGAAGTGGCCGTTCCCGAGTCACCCCTCCACGATCATCTCTACACGATGTACGCCGCGAGCCGCAGCGGCGGGTTGTGGAAGACGACGAACGCGGGCACCACGTGGACGCCCATCACCGACAGCGTCGGGATGGCCGCCGTCGGGGCCGTGACGATCGCGCCGTCGAACCCCAGCGTGGTGTGGGTCGGCACCGGCGACCAGGCGAATGCGCGATCCTCGATTTCCGGCAAGGGCGTGTTCAAGTCGACCGACGCGGGCGCAACGTGGCAGCTGATGGGGCTTCCTGACTCCCACCACATCGCGCGCATCGTCATTCACCCCAAGCACCCGGACATCGTCTACGTCGCCGCCATCGGGCACCTGTTCTCCAGGAACGACGAGCGCGGCGTGTTCCGGACGATGGATGGCGGGAAGACGTGGAAGAAGGTGCTCTACGTGAACGACGGCGTCGGCGCGATCGACCTCGTCATCAATCGCAGGACGCCGACGACGCTCTACGCCGCGATGTACGACAAGGATCGCCGCCCGTGGCAGATCGTCGAGAGTGGCCCGGAGAGCGCGATCTACCGGACCGACAACGGCGGCGACAAGTGGGCGCGGCTCGGCGGCGGATTGCCGGCGGGCAAGATCGGCCGCATCGGCCTCGACCTCTATCAGAAGAACCCGCGCATCCTCTACGCGCTCCTCGAGAACCAGAACCCGAAGCCGGGCGCGGCGGGCGGACCAGTGAGCGCCATCAGCCCGCTGGCCGCGGGGATCATCGGCAACGAGCTGTATCGGACCGATGACGCCGGCAAGACGTGGCGCAAGGTGACCGAGGTGAACATCGCCGGCGGCAAGGCACCGTACTCGTTCAATCAGATCCGGATCAATCCCCACGACGATCAGACCGTCCTCGTCACGAGTGATTCGATGTTCATCTCGCGCGACGGCGGCAGGACGTGGGCCTCCGACTTCATGCGCGGCGTCTTCGGGGACTTCCGCTCGATGTGGTGGGATCCCAACGACAAGGACCGCATCATCCTCAGCAGCGACGGCGGCGTCAGCGTGTCGGTCGACGGCGGCAAGACCGGCGACTACTTCCCCAACATGGGCGTGGGTGAGGCGTACGCCCTCGGCGTCGACATGGACGATCCGTACAACGTCTACGCCGGCTTCCAGGATCACGACTCGTGGAAGGGCCCGAGCAACGGCCCGACAGGCCGGATCACGCTGGAGCACTGGGTGACGGTCGGTCCCGGCGACGGGATGTACAACGTCGTCGATCCGACGGACAGCCGCTGGGTCTATAACACGCGCGAGCTGAACCAGATGGGGCGGATGGATCAGAAGACCGGCGTCCGCGCGAACATCGCCCCCACCCGCCCGGCCGGCCAGCCGCGCCTGCGCTACAACTGGATCGCGCCGATCGCGCTGTCCCCGCACAACCCGCAGATTGTCTACGCCGGCGCGCAGGTGCTCTTCCGGTCGCTCAACCGCGGCGACACGTGGGAGGAGATCAGCCCGGACCTCACGACCAACGATCCGGACAAGATCGGCCGGAACGTGCCGTACTGCACGATTACGTCGATCTCCGAGTCTCCCCTCAAGGCCGGCACGATCTGGGTGGGGACCGACGATGGCCGGGTGCAGCTCACACAGAACCACGGCGGCGCGTGGACGGATCTCACACCGGCGCTCGTCGAGGCCGGCGCGAAGGCCGATCGGTGGGTCAGCCGCGTGTTCGCGTCCCCGCACGACCCGGCCACCGCGTACGTGTCGAAGAGCGGCTACAGGAACGACGACTTCGCCCCCTACCTGTATCGCACCACCGACTACGGCAAGACGTGGACGTCGATCAGCGGCAACCTCCCGAACGCCTCCATCAACGTGGTCGTGCAGGATCGGAAGAACAGGCAGTTGCTGATCGTCGGCAACGACATCGGGGTGTTCGTGTCGATCGACGGCGGGGGCCGGTGGACCAGGCTCACGGCGAATCTGCCCACCGTGGCGGTCCACGATCTCACCATTCACCCGCGGGAGAACGATCTCGTCCTGGCGACCTACGGCCGCGCGCTGTGGACCGGCGACATCTCGCCGCTCCAGGAGCTGACCGAAGAGGTCGCGAACAAGAGCGCGTACCTGTTCGACATTGAGCCGCGCGCGCGGTACGGCTTCAGCACGCAGGGGATGAACTATCACCTCTTCGGCGACAAGTTCCTCGAGGTCCCCAACGAGCCCGAGGCGCTGGTCGTCAATTACTACCTGAAGGCCGACGCCGGGGCGGACGCGAAGATCACGGTCGCGGATCTGTCAGGCAAGACGATCCGCCAGTTGACGGGGCCGGCGAAGCGCGGCCTGAACCGCGCGCTCGTTGGTCTCGGCGGGAGCGGCGGCGGGCGCGGCGGCGGCCAGGGTCGCGGCCGCGGCGCGGGACCCGCGGAAGGCCCGCTGACCATCGGTGAGTACGTCGTGACCGTCGAGGTCGGCGGCGAGACGCTGACGAAGCACGCCCGCGTGCGGGCGCGCATCCAGTAGCACAGGCCCTCAGGCCTGCCGTGCGTTCTGACGTCGCGCAGACCCGCCGGCTTCGCGATGCTTCGGCGGACCGCCGTAGCCTTGGCGAAGGCCGGTCAGATCTGACGCTCGCGGCGCCGACTCACGGCTGATGGATGTGATGCCAGACGCCGCCGATGGACCGCGCCTCGGGCGCGACGCGCCGGAGGGCGTATCCGGCCGCGCTGACGCTGATGACGAGAATCGCGGCGGCGACACCGGTCCGGCGGACGATGTCCGTCGTCCAGTGCTGCGATTCGCGCTTCTGGAGCCCATGGTAGACCCGGCCCGCGACGGCGCCATTGATGGCGGCCTCGGCGAGCAGCGTGGGCGCGACGTAGATGACGTAGGCGATCGCCAGGAAGCCCGCGAACGCGGCGGCGAGCGCGACAAGCAGCCAGAAGAGATCGTCGCCGTCGAGATCGAGCGAGACCCCGGAGCCTTTCCCCCCTCCCGCCCCACCGCTATGCGGCACCACGGACACGGAGGACGTCCCCTGCCCGTCCACCGACATCGACGCGCCGCCACCGCCCGACCGGCAGCAGTATACCAAAGCGCCCCCGGGCCTGCCC
>DAIUEK010000140.1:0-2881 GCA_036845165.1 Vicinamibacterales bacterium
CCCTATAACTTCTTCCGCTCTTCGAGCAGGAGTTCGAGCTCCGCGAGCACCTCGTTGTCCTTGGGACGGCCCGCTGCGCGTTTCAGGGCAATTAGCTTCGGCAGCGTGACGCACAAAGCCCGCACGCCGAACGCCTCGATCTCCTCCGTGTGTTCACGCAGATCCTCGTAGCGGCCGCCGCCGACAACCTCGCCAAGAAAGTCGATGTCACTTGCGGACGTGGTGAGGGTGAAGTTCAGTCCTGCGGCGATCGTCGCGGCATCCCAGCGAAAAGGCAGGCCCGCCGGGGCCCCACGAAGGTAGGGCGTATAGGGACCGATCGCCGTGACGATCCTGCGCACGTTTTCATCGTCGCGTGCGTAGACGACGTCGATGTCGCGCGTGTGACGCGCTGATCCGTGGACCGTCGCCGCAACGCCGCCAATAATGATGAAGCGGACCTGTTGATCGACCAGGGCCCGGAGAAGCGTCCCGAAGCCGCCATTCACTTTCTGGCACGACCCGCGCGCTGGAGCTCACGCACATCTGCCTGAAACTGTTCGAGATCGCGCAGGCGCTGATCGACAGTTAGCTTGAGACGCTCCCGCAGCAGCGTGCGATCGACGTCCTTCTTGTAGACCTCGATGACGGGATCGACATAGGGCGCGACGTCCGGTTCCTTGGGTGACGCCATGCCAACAGTGTAGCAGAGCTGCGCTACGACACAGACCATGTGCCGGGTCTCAAGACCCGGCCTACGTGACGACGGCGGCGGCGCGCGCCTTGACGTAGGCGGCCGCGGCCGCGGCGATGTCCTGATTCGTGGCGGGGTTGGGGACCTTCCCGCCCGTGCCGCAGTGCAACACGGCGCGGCCCACGTCCTCGCTGTTCGTGATCCACCGCGACAACGTCTTCTTGAACGGCATCAGCGGCCGCATCACCGTATCCCCCCAGTAGGGCGTCTCCCGACCGTGCACCGGATAGATGTAGGCCGGCCGGAACACGGTCAGGCGCGAGCCGAACACCGCGCGCAGGTCGTGCTCGGTCTCCGCCTTGATGCGCGCCCATGCCCGCGAGCCGGTCGCCGCCGCGCCGTAGCCGCTGACGAAGCAGAAATGAATCGAGGGATTGGCGATCGCCGCCACCCGCGCGAAGGCCATGACGAAGTCGTGCGTGATCAGGCGGTACTGCGCCTCGCCGGTCGCCTGGTACCAGGACAGGCCCAGCGCGCACATGACGAAGTCCACCGTCACCATCTCCTGGCTGAGATCGCGGAAATCGCTGAAGTCGGTCCGGACGAAGGTCCGGAGCTTCGGGTGGGCATGCGTGGGCGGACGACGGCTGACGGCGAGCATCGACGAGATCCGATCGTCCTGCAGCCCCTCACGAACGATCGCGTCTCCGACGACGCCCCGCGGGCCGAGCACCAGGACTCTCACGTGGAACCGTTAGTCTCGATCCGCCGTGACGGGCACGTGCTCGCTGTCGGTGTCGTGGTCGACGCCAGGGCCACCGGAGCCGTTGGGCGCCTTCTTCCGCCGCGGACGGATGTCGTGACGCTTGATCATCTCGTTCAGCGTCGTCGGCTTGATGTGGAGGAGCTCGGCGGCGCGCTTCTGCACCCCGCCGGCCGCTTCGAGCGCGGACTCGATCAGCCCGCGCTGAAAGGACGCCTCGGCGTCCCGGTACGAGATCCCCTCGGGCGGCACGACGAACTGCGGCATCTGGAAGCTGCGGCTGCTGCGCACGTGGTCGGGGACGAGATCCGCGCCGATGCGCGGCCCGGACGACAGCACCGTCGCGCGCTCGATGACGTTCTCCAGCTCGCGCACGTTGCCGGGCCAGTCGTAGTCGATGAGCAGGTCGAGCGCCTCGGCCGACAGCTCGAGTCCCGGCTTGTTGTTCTCGACGCCGTACTTGTCGATGAAGCGCTGGACGAGCAGCGGGATGTCGTCCTTGCGCTCCCTGAGCGCCGGCAGCTGCACCGTGATGACGTGCAGGCGGTAGTACAGGTCCTCGCGGAACTTCCCTTCCTGCATCATCCGCTGGAGGTCGACGTTGGTGGCGGCGATGATCCGGACGTCGACCCTGATGGTCTCGATGCCGCCGAGGCGCATGAACTCGCGCTCCTGGATGACGCGCAGGAGCTTGGCCTGGGTCTCGAGCGGGATGTTGCCGATCTCGTCGAAGAAGATCGTCCCCTTGTCCGCCAGCTCGAAGAGTCCCTTCTTCGGGTACACCGCGCCGGTGAACGCCCCCTTCACGTGGCCGAACAGGTTCGACTCGAGGAGATCGGGCGGGAGGTTGCCCGAGTTGACGGTGATGAACGCGCGATCGGATCGGACGGAGTTCTGGTGCAGCGAGCGCGCGACGAGCTCCTTGCCGGTGCCGCTCTCGCCATTGATCAGGATGGTCGTGCGGCTGGGGGCGGCCTGAATGATCAGGTCGAACACCTGCCGCATCCGCGAGCTCTTGCCGATGATCTCGCCGAAGTGGTTGGCGTGGGCCTGGAGGTTCTGCCGGAGCGCGCGGTTCTCCGCCACGAGGCGGTGCTGCGCCAGGGCGTTCCGCAGGACGACCAGCACCTCGTCGTTCTTGAACGGCTTGCTGATGTAGTCGTACGCGCCGCGCTTCATGGCGGCGATCGCGTTCTCGACCGACGCGTACGCGGTAATCATCAGCACCGGCAAGTCGTCGTCGATCTTCCTGATTTCGTCGAGCGCGGTGACGCCGTCCATGCCGGGCATCATCACGTCGACGATCGCGGCGTCGAACGGCATCGACCGGGCGAGCTCGAGCCCCTCCGCCGCCGTCGAAGCCAGGCGCACCTGGTAGCCCTCGCGCGTGAGCAGCGTCTCGAGGATCTCCCGCATGATCTCCTCGTCGTCGATGACCAGAATGG
>DAIUEK010000140.1:2981-5581 GCA_036845165.1 Vicinamibacterales bacterium
ACCGCGCCGTCGCGATCCTCGCGCGTGACGATCGTGAGCCAGCCGCCTTTCGGCATCGCGTCGCGCGCGTTGAGGAACAGGTTCAGGAACACCTGCTGGAGCTTGTGCTCCATCCCCTGCACGACCGGGGCGGCCGGATCGAGCTCCTTCCGGACCTGGATGCTGCCGTTCCTGAACTGGTGCTCCAGCAGCGAGAGCACGTCGTTGATCACGGCGTTGATGTCGCACGGCCCGCTGTCGACCTGGGCCGGCCGCGCCAGGTTGAGCAGCCCGTTCACGATCTTCGCCGCGCGGAACGTCTGCCGCTCGATCTTCTCGAGCACCTGCGTCGACGGATCGTCGGGCCGCGCGTTCTCGAGCAGCATCTGCGTGAAGCTCGAGATCCCGGTCAGCGGCGTGTTGACCTCGTGCGCCACGCCCGCCGCGAGAAGCCCGATCGACGCCATCTTTTCCGAAATCTGCAACTGCTCCTCGAGCTGCACGCGCGTCGAAATGTCCTCGACGATCACGATCGTGCCGACGACGTCCGCGTGCGCGTCGCGGAGCGGCGTCGCCCCGAGGTTGACCAGCAGGCGCCGCGCAGGCTCATGCCGCGTCGACATCGGGATCCGGTAGTGCGCGGTCCCCTCGGCGGCGCCGGCGGACGATCCCCGGATCATCCGGGCGATCCGCCCCTCGAACAGCTCGTCCAGCGCCAGGCCGACCGCCGCCTCGTGACGGATGCCGTACAGCTCCTCCATCTGGCGGTTCCAGCGGACGACCCGCCCGTTCCGATCCAGGACGGCGAGGCCGTCGTTCAGCGACTCGAGAATGTTCTCGCTGAACTGGCGCATGCGCTCAAGCTCATCCGCCTTTGTGCGAAGCTGCCGGTACAGGCGGCCGTTCTCGAGCGCCGTGGCGGCCTGCGCGGCCACCGCCGACAGCAGCGCCATGTCCTCGCTGCTCAGCGGCTCGGCGCTCGCCTTCCGGCCGAGCGCCATGACGGCGATCGTGCCTTCCTTCGACACGCACGGCACGAAGTAATGGATCCCGGCGGCGCGCCAGAAATCGACCTCGCGCAGGTCGATGCGGCGCAGGGCGAGGATCTCGTCGAGCGCGAGCGTATGGCCCGAGATGAGGCGGGTGGCCACCTCGGACCCGCGCGAGAGCGGCGGCGGCGCGTCGGTGAAGCCGGCGTGCGAGATGGTCACGAAATCCCCGGCGTCCGGCGACATCGACACCGGCGCCAGCATCAGCGCCATGCGATCCACGACGAGCGTTTCGGTGACGCGGTGCACGAGGCGCTCGCTCAGCCGCAGCAGGTCGAGGTCGCTGTTCAGATCGCGGGCGAACCCGACGAGCGCCCGCCGGTAGTCGTACCGATCGCGGTAATACACGCGGTCGAGACCCGTCTGGATCGCGTTCTTGACGGGGCGCGACAGCAGCACGACGACGAACGTGGCGAGGAGCGCGATGACGGGGTTCCGCTGGTCCGCGTCGCGGAAGAAGACCTCGCCGGCGATCCGCAGCAGCACCGCGTAGATCGCGGCGATCGCCGCCAGCGCCGCGGCATAGACGAGCCCGCGCTTGATGATGACCTCGACGTCCATCAGACGGTAGCGGACGATGGCGGACGCGAAGGCGAGCGGGATCAGCCCGAGCAGCAGCGCGCTGAACTCGAATCCGCGCAGGGGCTGGAGCCCGAACGCAAACGGCAGCGCGTAGCCGAAGACGAAGGGCACCGAGCCGAGCGCCGTGCCCCACACGATCCACCGCAACTGGCGGCGCGCCGTGACCGACCGCACCTGCCGCAGCGCGCGGACCATGATGGCGAGGCCGGCCACGAGACTGATCGCGAGGTAAATCAGCTGGCCGGTCTGGACGTAGGTCGCGACCCGTGTGAGGACCTCCCCGTGGGTGCCGCCGTTGACCACGCCGGCGACCGACACGCCACCCAGGAGCAGGGCGGGAAGATACATCGCCGGCACGAGCGTGCGGCCCGCGTCGCTGCGCACCCAGGCGTCGGGCCGATCCGGAAACACGAGCGCGAAATGCAGGAAGAGCCCCGGCAGCAGCAACTGCGACGTCAGGTCGCCCCAGTAGAACGTCCAGTCGAGCGCGTCGAGTCTTCCCGTGAACGAGAACGCCATCACGCCGAAGAACGCGACGGTGAGCCAGAAGAAATGCAGCGTCGCCTGGTGATCGGGCCGGCGCAACCGCACGGATGCGCCGACCAGCAGGGAAAAAATGCCGACCGATGCCAGCGCCAGGTAGAGGCCGAGCGGACTCGAGGGCACCGGCGACACGTCGATGTCGGCCTGCTGCCGCGCGCGCTGGCGCAGAATCGTGTAGCGCAGCCGCGCGCCGGCCTTGCTCGCGTGCAGCGCGCCCACGGCGTCCCCGACCCCCACGACCTCTTTGCCGTCAATCGCGAGCAGGATATCGCCGCGTTCGATCCCGGCACGCTCGCCCGCCGTCCCGGCCGCGATCTCCCTGGCGACGACCTCGGATCCGCTCGAGCGCCACAGGACGCCGTCTTCCATCTCGGACCACGACACGCGCTGCATGACGTTCAACGCCGCGAGACCGAGGAGCGCCGCCACGATGACGCTGGTCGTCAT
>DAIUEK010000141.1:0-5564 GCA_036845165.1 Vicinamibacterales bacterium
GCGAGTTGTTCGGCTCCTTCTCGAAGACTTCCGGCAGCGTGTCCACCGCAAAGGGCAGGCGGTTGGACACGAGGTCCCCGGTCTGCAGGGAAACCGGATACACCCCGGGTTCCTTGCCTTTCGCGTTCATCGTCAGTCTGGTCGCCGGCAGATTCCAACCCGTAACGCCCACGACGGTGGACGTGCCGGCCCGGCCACCCAGCGGGAAGATGCTCGTCGCAAACGGCAGCTCGCCGATCGCGATGCGGTAGACGAAGTCTTCACGCCCGCGATAGATCGCGTCCTTGATCTCGAGCACGTACTCGCCGTCGGCGGGAATCTGGTAGTGGATCACCGGATCCGGATGGGAGCGGTAGTCGTCGTCGTACGCCAGCTCGTGGCCCTGGGCGTCGAAGAGCGTGAGCGTGGCCTGGAACCAGCCGGGCACGGCGTCGGCGAGATACGGCATGAGGTCGCGCGCGCTGACCACCGCCACCAACTGCTGCCCCTTGCGCGCCGGGAACCGGTATCGATCCACGTCGCCGGGCATGTACTGCGGCGGCAGCCGCGCCGGGAACCTGACGCGGTCCGCCTCGCCGGGAATGAGCCGCCCGTTGACGATGGCCGGCAGCGTGATGGCCAGCTCCATGTCCGCCGGGCTGTTCTTGACGTCGTTCTCGCGGAACTCGGGCAACTGGCCGACCATGAACACGAGCGGGCTCGTCACGGCGAACGGCGTGTTCAGTCGCAACTGCCGCGCGCCGGGTTCGGCGTTGGGCGCGATCGTGATCTCGATCGTGACGCGCTCGGACAGCACGGGCGCGGCGTTCCGTTTCAGCGAGTCGGCGAGCTGCTCGCGGATCGCGACGAGTTGCCGCTGGACGGTGGGATCGGCCGGCTGCTTCTGCAGCGCCTGCATCTTGTCGCGCAGGTCATTGAGCGCCTGCCCCGTCAGCGGCTTGTTGAAGTCGACGACCCGAGCCTGGACGCCGGTGCCCGATACCAGCACGCCAGCCACGCCGTCGAGAAACTGGCCACCGACCCTCACCTGGACGGTCGAGCCTTGGCGGCCGCCGGCGGGATAGACGTACCCGGCATGCGGCGTGTTCTGCTGTTGTTGCCCGCGCAGCGAGACCACGGCGGGCGCGGCGATCAGCAGCGCCACGAGCCATGCCGCCGCCGGATGCTTCCGGAACATCGAGATGACTCGCGTCAGGAGGGTCAGCATCACATGATTTCGCGCAGCCGCCCGCCTGAGGTCATGCCGTCGGCGGCGCTCGGCGTTGCGCGGACGTCGAGGCCCTGCGGATGCGGCAGCTTCGCGTCCGGATTCAGGCCGAGCAGTTCGTACAGGCTGGCGATCACGTCGCTCGGCGACACCGGCCGGTCGCGCACCTCCTCGCCCCTGGCGTCCGACGCGCCGACGACGTGGCCGCCCTTGAACCCGCCGCCCGCGACCATCGCCGAGAACACCTCGCCGTGATGGTTGCGGCCGCCATTCCACGGCGCCTCCCACATCACCTTCGGCGTCCTCCCGAACTCGCCGCTCCACCAGAGGATCGTGCTGTCCAGCAAGCCGCGTTCGGACAGATCCTGCAGGAGCGTGGCCAAGCCCTTGTCCATCTGCGGCAGCTTCTGGCGCATGACCTGGAAGTTCTGCTTGTGCGTGTCCCAGCCCTGGTAGTTGATGGTGATGTAGGGCACGCCGCGCTCGACCAGCCGCCGCGCAACCAGGCACGACTGCCCGAACGTGTTGCGGCCATAGCGATCGCGCACCTCGTCCTTCTCCTGCGAGAGATCGAAGACCTTGCCAGCGTCACCAAGGATGAGGTCGTAGGCCTGCGCCTCCGATTGCGTGAACGCGTCGAGTGAGGCGTTGGCGTTGGCGACGTGGCCGATCGTGTTCAGCTGGCGCAGCAGCTCGCGCCGATCGCGCTGCCGCTGGTCCGAGATGTTCTGGGCGACCACGCCCTCGACGACAAACCGCGCCTGGCCCGGGTCGCCGCCCGTGGCGAACGGCGTGAAACGCGGGCCGAGAAAGCCGGCTTCCGAGAAGCGCCCCTGCGGTTGGGTCAGCACGATGTAGGGCGGAATCAAGCCGGTGTAGCCGGCTTTGTAGCCCTTGAAGAGCGACACGACCGCCCCGACCGACGGAAACACCTCGTGGCCGCCCGACTTGCGACCCGTCTGCACGGCGTACGACGCGGTTTCGTGCGCGTTGATGCCGTGCGTCATCGAGCGAATCAGCGAGTACTTGTCCGCCTGCTGCGCGAGCAGCGGCAGCAGCTCGCTGATGACGACGCCGGCGACGGTGGTGGGGATGGGCTTGTCGAGCGGGCCGCAGTAGTCGTAGCCCGCCGCCGGCTTCGGATCGAACGTGTCGAGGTGCGACGGGCCGCCCCACATCCAAATCTGGATGACGGACTTGGCTTTGGCCTGCGGCGCCGACGCAGCCCAGGCACGACCGCTCAACCGATCGGCGAGCAGGATCCCCGCCGCGCCGAAGAGCCCCGCCCGCATCGCGTCCCGTCTGGTGATGTCCATGCCCCTCTGCCCTTTCAGTGCCGGTACAGGAATTCCTCGCTGTTGATGAGCGCCCACGCGAGATCCAGACCGGCGACGCGCCGGTTTCCCGCGGCGGTCTGCGCGTAGGCGCTCGCGACCTTCACCTCGTCGTCGGTGGGAAATCGCGACAGGATCGTGAGATAGAGGTTCGTGATCGCCTGCCGCAAGTCCACGCGGGCCTGGATGAGCGCCTGCAGCTTCGGGCTCTGATCGATCTTGCGTTGGATGTTGCTCGAATTGAGCAGCGCCAGCCGCTCGGCCGGCGTCGGAAGCGAGGTGCGCTCGGCCTCGAGACCGGTATCGCGCGCCGGGCGCCCGAACGTCTCGAGAAACGTGCTGGTGATGCTGCCGTCGGCGAGTCCAATCGCGCGCTGGTCGAGCGGCGTGAAGGTGAACGGCTCGGGAATCGCACTCGAATACGGCTCGCTCGCACCGGTGATCTGGTCGATCGCGTCGATCAGCACTTCGGCGTCGAGCGGACGCGCCAGGTAGTGCGAGAAGTTCGCGTCGCCCTCAGGCCGATCGGCGACCGCCGTCGCGGCGAGCTGATAGGTGGCCGAGTTCAAGATGAGCCGGTAGAGATGCTTCAGGTCGTAATGCGCACCCACGAGCTCGTGCTCGAGCAGCGCGAGCAATGCGGGATTGCTGGGCGGGTTGTCCGGCCGGATGTCGTCGGGTTCGTGAATCACACCGCGGCCAAGGAGCCAGCTCCACACGCGATTGGCGATGTTGCGGGTGAACCACGGGTTGTTCGGCGTGATGAGCCAGGCCGCGAACACCTCGCGCGGATCCCGATCCGGCGGGATCTTGACGGTCGTCCCATCCGGCAGCGTGGCGGTCCGCGACGACCCCGCGGCCGATCCCGCCGAGGTCTTGTTGGCATCGAAGAAGACGATCTCTTCCTTCCATTCCTGGGTCGGCTTGTAGCCGACCTGCGAGAAGAACGCCGACATGGCCGCCAGGCGTTCGGCGGGCCACTTGTCGGCGCGCGCGCCCATGAACGTCAGCGCAACGGCCGCGGCGAGGGCCTGCGGCTCGCGGCTCTGGACGGCGCGGTAGAAGTTCACCGGCGGCACGCGGAAGTTGCTGCCGCTTTCGGTGAGGAGCGCCCGCACGAACCGGTCGTAGGGTACGTTGTCCCTGACGCCGGCCCGGATCCAGTGGTGGTACGCCTGCACGGCGTTGGGCCAGAGATTGATCGGGAATTCCGACTTGACCCGCAGCAGATCGCTCCACTTCATCGCCCAGTAATCCGCGAACTCCTCGCGCTCGAGCAGGCGATCGATCAAACGGCTGCGCTTGTTCGCGTCCTGGTCGGCGAGAAACGTGCGCGCCTCGTCGGCTGTGGGCAACGTGCCGATCGTGTCGAGATACACGCGGCGGACGAACACGGCGTCGGACGAGAGCGGCGCGGCCTGAATGCCCAGCCGCTTCAGCCGCGCGAAGACCAGATCGTCGATCGTGTTGTGCGACGCGGGCACGGCGGCGCTCTCGACGGGACGCGGCTGCGCACGCGGCGCCACCGATCCCGCAAGCACGGCCAGCGCGGCGATGGCCGCCATGCCTGTCGGTCTCATGACGGCGCCACCCGGCCGATCGCCGCGGCGACCGCGGCCACGGCCGTTGTCATCCGTGCGAACTCCTCCGGTGTCAGTGATTGGGACCCGTCGCATAGCGCGTTCGGCGGATCGCAGTGCACTTCGATCAGCAGGCCATCCGCGCCGGCGGCGATCGCGGCGCAGGCCAGAGCCGGCACCATCCAGGCGTGTCCCGTGCCATGGCTGGGATCCACGAGGACCGGCAGGTGCGTGCGCCGCTTCAGCATCGGCACGGCGTTCAGATCCAGCGTGCCGCGCGTTGACGGCTCAAACGTCCTGATGCCACGCTCGCAGAGCGTCACCTGATCGTTGCCGCCCTTCATCACGTACTCGGCTGCCAGTAGGTACTCGTCGAGCGTCGCGCTCATGCCCCGTTTGAGCAGCACAGGCATGCGGCACCGGCCGACCTCCTCGAGCAACGTGAAGTTCTGCATGTTTCTGGAGCCGATCTGCAGCATGTCGGCGTACGCCGCGACCAGCGGCAACTGGCGGGCGTCCATCACTTCGGTGACGATCGGCAGCCCCGTTTCCGCGCGCGCCAGGGCCAGCAGCTCGAGACCTTCTTCTTTCAAACCCTGGAAACTGTACGGAGAGGTACGCGGCTTGAACGCGCCGCCGCGGAGCATCTTCGCGCCGCCCGCCTTGGCGGCTCGCGCCGTGGCCAGAAGCTGCCGTTCGTTCTCCACCGCGCACGGACCGGCAATGACGACGACGCCCGGACCGCCGATGGCGACACCTCGGACGGTGACGACCGTGCCCTGCGGCCGAGCCTCGCGCGCGACGAGCGGAAGGACGGCGTTCGTGGGAACGACCGGATCACAGACGACCGGCATGGGACGACTCATCTCGATTGATCACGGCGCTACGCGCCGGGTTGGCGCGCGGTCACGGCCATGGCTTCTATCTCGACGAGCAAGTCCTCGCGGCAGAGCCTCGCCTGGATCCCCGTGCTCGCGGGCAGCGGATCCAACCCGAGCCAGCCGAAAAACGCCGTGCGGATGTCGTTGAAGTCCTTGTAGTCGCGCTCGATGTCCCGCAGGTAGCACGTGGTGCGCACGATGTCGTGCCACGTGGCGCCTTCCGAGGCCAGGAGCGCGGTGATGTTCCGATACGTGCGCCAGAGCTGCGCGCGAAAATCTCCGGCGTGCGTCGTGAGCCCGGCTTCGTCGACGCTCGCCGTCCCGGAGATGAGCAGCAGGGTCTTGTCCCCAAGCTCGAACCGGATGCCGCGCGTGAACGAGGCGGCCTTCGCGTACTTGTAGGCCTCGTTCAAGACCGCGTGGGCGTGCATGGCGTGCTTCTCGATCCGGGCCGGGCGCGCGCCCATCGCCGAAGGCGGCCCTAACGGGTCGCCATTCCGCGCGATCAGGCCGAGGGCGATCATCTCGTCGCGTTCATCGAGGGACACCGGGCGAGGGAGGG
>DAIUEK010000142.1:0-5551 GCA_036845165.1 Vicinamibacterales bacterium
TGGGACGAGCGTATCGTGCTGTTCGTCCGGCTTCGGGAGGGCGTTGCGCTCGATCCGACGGTCATCGACCGCATTGAGCGCCAGATTCGTCAGAACACGACGCCACGGCACGTGCCAGCCCGCATTGTGCAGGTCACGGAGATTCCACGCACGAAGAGTGGCAAGATAGTGGAACTGGCGGTCCGCGACGTCGTGCACGGGCGGCCGGTCAAGAACCGGGAAGCCCTGGCCAACCCCGAGGCCCTCGACCAGTACGCGAACCGCCCGGAACTGCAGCGCTAATTAGTCGCCAATCGCCGATCATCAATCGCCAATGGATAAAGCCGTCATTCTCTCCGCCTGTCGAACCCCTATTGGTTCCTTCGGCGGTGTGTTCAGAGACCTTTCCGCGGTCGACCTGGGCGCGGTCGTCATTCGTGAAGCCATCAGGCGCGCGCACATCGAGCCCGGCGACCTGGGCGACGTGATCATGGGCTGCGTCCTCCAGGCGGGCGCGGGGATGAATGTCGCGCGCCAAGCGTCGCTCAGGGCGGGCGTGCCGGTCGAGGTCCCGGCGGAGACCGTCAACCGCGTCTGCGGATCCGGCCTGCAGGCGGTCGTGCACGGTGTCGAGGGGGTGAAGGCGGGCTACATCGATCTGATCCTGGCCGGCGGCACGGAGTCCATGAGCAACGCGCCGTACCTGATGAAAGGCGCGCGGTGGGGCTACCGGATGGGCAACGCCGAGGTCGTCGACTCGATGCTGCAGGAGGGCCTCACGTGCTCGATCAACGGGTGCCACATGGGCATGACCGCCGAGGAGGTCGCGAAACGGTTCAACGTCTCGCGCGGCGACCAGGACGCCTGTGCCGCCGAAAGCCAGGCGCGCGCCGAGAAGGCCGTCGCCTCCGGAGTCTTCGATCGCGAAATCGTCCCTGTGGAGGTGCCTCAGAAGAAGGGGGCGCCGGTCGTCGTGTCTCGCGACGAGTACCCGCGCGCCGGGACGACGGTGGAGAAACTCGCGGGGCTCCGGCCCGCGTTCACGAAAGAGGGCTCCGTCACGGCGGGGAACTCCTCAGGCATCAATGACGGTGCCGCGGCGCTGGTCGTCGCGACGGAGACCTGGGCGAAGACGCACGGACGAAAACCGCTCGCGACGGTCCTGTCGTACTGCACCACGGGCGTGGACCCGATGATCATGGGGATGGGACCGGTCGAGGCGATGCGGAGGGCCGTCACGCGCGCCGGGCTCACGCTCGATGACCTCGACGTCATAGAGTTGAATGAGGCGTTCGCCTCGCAGTCGCTCGCCGTCGTAAGGGCGCTCGGCCTGGACGCGAAGAAAGTGAACGTGCACGGGGGTGCGATCGCCCTCGGACATCCGATCGGGGCGAGCGGCGCGCGCGTGCTGACGACGCTGATTCATGCGCTGCAGGCGCGGGGCGGCGGGCGCGGCGCGGCCTCGCTGTGCATCGGCGGGGGAATGGGAACAGCCATGGTGGTCGAGGTCGCGTGAAGATCAGAAAAGAAGTGCTCGCGCAAATCGTCGCGCACGCCGTCGAGGATATTCCGAATGAGTGCTGCGGCCTGCTGATCGGCACGGCGGACGTCGTGGAGGACGCCGCCCGCGCCAGGAACACGAAGCGGAGCCGGACGAAGTTCCAAGTGGAGCCCGCCGACCACTTCACCGCCATCCGCAAGGCCCGGGCCGCGGGCTTCGAGATCATCGGCGCGTATCACTCGCATCCGAGCGGTCCCTCCGGGCCGTCCGACACGGATCGCGCGCGGCTGACCGATTCGTCGATGTTTCACGTCATCGTCTCACTGGCGCATGGCACGCGAACGGTGCGCGCGTTCCGGTTGACCGATGGGAATTTCAGTCCCCTGGACCTCGTCCCAGTGCCGTGATGACGTGTCTCCGAACTCCGCAGCCGCGACGGCAGCGGGCGGGACGTCAACGCCGGAATCAAGCGTCAGTAGCCGCCGGGATCGCCGAGGCCGGGCTGGATCCTGAGGGTCGTGGTCGCCGTGGCGATCGTCTTGTCCTTCTTCTTCAGATGAAACCGGACCCGGTAGTCGCCGGCGGTCCGGAAGACGTGATCGGCGGTGAAGTGCCGCTTCATCTCGCTCTTGCCAGGCACGTACGGCTCGCAATCCGCCGACTGGTTCGACCGCGTCTCGTCCCCCCACTCCCACTCGACCGCCGCGCAGTAGAAGTCCTCGAAATCGTTCGGGCCACCCGTAATGTCCGCCGTCACGACGACGCGGGCGGGGGAGATCGCCAGAGCGGGAGACGCCTTGACGGCAATCTTGGGCGCCTTGGGCTTGTCCGCAGCCGAGAAAGCCAGGGCGAGCAGCAACGGAAGCGCAAGAAACCTCATAAAGCCATTATAATCCGGCTCTTATGTCGTTGAGCGTGACGTCTCCGGTGGTTCGGCTCGTAACGGACCTCCCCGCGCGTACCGATACCGACCTGCTGATCATCCCCGTTTTCGAGGGGGAAGCCATCGCCGATGCGCTGCCCGCGGTTGACCAGGCCACCAGCGGCGAGGTGCGCCGGGCGACGGCGTCGGGGGAAATCCGGGGACGGCTCTACGACTTCTTCGTGACGCCGGGCTCGGGCAATGGCTGGAAGCCCGGGCGCGTCGCGATCGCGGGAGCGGGGAAGCCCGCGGAGTTCGATACCGAGCGGTTGCGCAAGCTCGCGACGGCGGCGGCGCTGCTGGCCCGCGAATGCCGCATCCCACGGGTGGCGTTCATGCTGCGCGGACCGTTCACGGCGCTGGAAGGGGTGCAGGCCGTCACCGAGGGGCTGATCCTGGCAGGCTTCAGCGTCGATCAGTACAAGACCTCGGACCGTTTGGGCCCGCCGGCGACGGCGCTGCTGATCGTCGCGCCGCAGCAGGATGCCATCCAGGCGCGCGCGCTCGAGAAGGCCGTCGAACGGGGACGCATTCTCGGCGAGTCCTGCAACATGGCGCGCGCCTTTGCGAACGAGCCCTCGAACGTGCTCACGCCGAGCGTGTTCGCCGACCGCGCCTCCGAGATTGCCGGGGCCGCGGGCCTGGCGGTCGAGATTCTCGACGAGAAGGACATCGCGCGCCTCGGGATGGGGCTGCTGCTCGGCGTCGCGCGCGGGAGCGTGGAGCCGCCGCGCGTGATCGTGATGCGTCACGATCCGCCGGGCGCGCCCCCCTCGCCGGTCCTCGGACTGGTCGGCAAAGGGGTCACGTTCGACACCGGCGGGATTTCGATCAAGGCCGCGGAGGGCATGGACCGGATGAAGGGCGACATGGCGGGCGGCGCGGCCGTCATTGGCGCCATGCGCGCCATCTCGCTGCTCGGCGCTCCCATCCGCGTCGTCGGCATCGTCCCGACGACGGAGAACATGCCGGGCGGACGGGCGATGAAGCCGGGGGACGTCCTGACCGGCGCAGGCGGCAAGACGGTCGAAGTCATCAATACGGATGCCGAAGGGCGGCTGATCCTCGGCGACGGCCTGTGGTACGCGCAGCAGTTGGGCGCGACGCACCTCGTCGACGTCGCCACGCTCACGGGCGCGTGCGTCGTCGGCCTCGGGAAGCACGCGTCGGGGCTGTTCGGCCGGCCGGACCACTGGCGGGACGCCATCCGCGACGTCGCGCAGAAGGCGGGCGATCGCTGCTGGCCGATGCCCCTGTATGACGAGCACTTCGATCAGATTCGGAGCGAGATTGCCGACATGATGAACTCCGGTGGGCGCACGGGCGGGGCGTGCACCGCGGCGATGTTCCTGAAGGAATTCACCAACGGGCTGCCATGGGCGCACATGGACATCGCGGGCACCGCCTGGGCCGACGAGGCCAAACCGTTCCAGCCGAAGGGACCGATCGGCGTCGCCGTCAGAACGCTCGCACAACTTCCGTTCACGTACGAGACCTGGAAGTAGGCGTACAATCGGCGTGTGAGCCTTCAGCAGGCGAATCAACCGATCATCGTCCGGGTGGTGGAGCAACCGGTCCACGAAACGACGATTTCAGACGTCGTCTTCGGTTCGATCGGACTCGTCGGGGTGCTGCTGGTTTCGGCCGCGCTCCTGGGGTTGCTGCTCGGGCTCAGTCTGATCGCGATCAAACGCCTGCGAGCTCGAGATGGGCTGGACGCGAAGGGGGATGCGGAAAGCCTGCGAGTGACCCCGACGTCATAGGACTGCCTTCTGCCTTTTGCCCTCTGCCTTGTCTATTGGTCAGTCGCCTTCTTTCCGGCCACCGCCTTCATCCGCTTCAGTCCCTGCTGGTAGTTCAGAATCGCGTCGAGCAGGGCCTGCGCAATCTGCTGGCGGTAGGCGCCGGTCCTGAGCAGCCCGCCATCCTGCTTGTTCGTCACGAACGAGATCTCCGCGAGCACGCTGGGCATCAGGGCGCCAATCAGCACGACGAACGGCGCCTGCTTGACGCCGAGGTCCTTCAGCGCCCGGTTGCGCGCGCTGAGCCGCTTCGCCATCGAGCGCTGGACGGTCTCCGCCAGGTCCCGCGACTCGTTGATCTTGTTGTTGAGCGCGATGGTCTTCACGATGTCGGGCAGGCTGTGCATGGCCTGGCCGGAGGTCGCGTTCTCGCGCGCGGCGACCGCTTCGGCTTCGGGGTTCATCGCGAAGTTCAGGAAGTAGGTCTCGATCCCGCGCGCCTGGATGTTGCGGCTCGCATTGGCGTGGATCGACAGGAAGAGGTCCGCGCCTTCGCGGTTGGCGATGGCGGTCCGCTCCTGCAAGGGGATGAAGACGTCGGTGTCGCGGGTCATCACGACTTCGACCCCCGGTTGTTTTTCGAGGAGCTTCTGGAGCCGGAGCGCGACGTCCAGCGTCAGTTCCGACTCGTCGATGCCGTTGCCGTGCGCGCCCGGGTCGTGGCCACCGTGGCCCGCGTCGATCACGATGCGCGAGACGCTGAGGCCCAGCTGGCGCGACAGCGAAAACTTCCCGTTCGAGTTCGCGGCGGGCGCGACCGGGGGGAGCGCCGACCGGGGCGCGGCCGGCTTCGACGGCAGCGGGGCGATGTCAGGCTGCGGCTTCGGGTCCGGAATCGTCTGCTTGACCTGCGGGAGCACCGCCAGGGGCGTGGCGGACCTGCTCTCCCCGACGATGGGGGGCGGCACCACGGTCGGGGACGACACGGGTGTCGACGCGACCGTCGGGGTCGTGGCGATCGCGCGGCGGAAATCGATCACGAGACGATACGGTCCGTACATCGGATAGACCGTGTAGGTCGAGACGCCGTCGAGATCGACGACGATCCGCGTCGTGTTCTGCGGGTGCCGTCCGAGCCGGACTTCCTTCACGACGTCATCCTCGAACCTCAGGGCGACGTCCTGGAGGTTCGGGACCGCCTTGACGTCCTTCAGATCGAAGAAGAGTCGCCGGGGGTTCTCGATCTCTTCCTGGTGATACGTGATCTCCGCATCGAGATCGACCGTCAGGCGGATCCCGTCCGGCAGGACCGACCGCCGGATCTCCCTGAGCAGCGCCGGTGCGGGGTCAGGTCTCGACTTCCGATCTGGCGGCGTCTTCGTGCCACTCGGAAAATCGAGATCGGAC